>CAXTFX010000630.1:0-2465 GCA_964243185.1 uncultured Chthoniobacterales bacterium | reverse complement strand
TCGGCTCGCCCGCCGCGGCGGGAGCGCCGGGGGCGGGGTTGGCGCCGGTGCCGGGCGCGGTGGTCTTGTTGTTGTCGCACGCGGCGAGGCCGAGGGCGAGGAAGAACGTGGTGGCGAGTAACCGGGGGGTCTTGGTCATGGGTGCAGGGGAAAACGTGCCTGGACTCAACGCTGCTCGTAAGGGGCGGCGCCCGCGATGACCGGCGACGACGGCCGGGTCTCCATCGCCAACTTCGGGTGGTTGCCGAGCAGGACGGGTCCGGCCTTCGCGTAGTCCAGCTCCCCCTCGCTCTTAGCGATGACCAGCGTGGCCAACCCGTTGCCGATGAGGTTGGTGATGGCGCGGGCCTCGCTCATGAAGCGGTCAATGCCGATGAGGATGGCCAGGCCGGCGGTCAGCTTCGGGTTGTTGGTGGCCGAGAGCGTCGCCGCCAGGGTGATGAACCCGCCGCCGGTCACGGCCGCCGCGCCCTTGGAGGTCAGCAGCAGCAGGCCGAGCAGCCCGAGTTCCTGGCCCAGCGTCAACCCCGCGCCCGTGGCCTGCGAGAGAAAGACGATGGCCATCGAGAGGTAGATGGAGGTGCCGTCCAGGTTGAACGAGTAGCCCGAGGGCAGGACGATGCCGACGACGCTCTGCGCGCAGCCCGTGCGCTCGAGCTTCTCCATCATCGGCGGCAGGGCGCTCTCGGAGGAGGACGTGCCCAGGACCAGCAGGATCTCGTCCTTGATGTGGCGCAGGTATTTGAGGATGGAAAACCCGTTCCAGTAGGCGATGGCCCCCAGCACGAAGAAGATGAACAGCACGCAGGTCAGGTAAAAGCAGCCCATCATCTTGAGCAGCGCCACGAGCGCGCCGAGCCCCGAGGTGCCCACCGTCGCCGCCATCGCCCCGAACGCCGCGAACGGCGCCAGCCACACGATGAACCCGACGATGGCAAAGAACGCCTGCGAGGCCAGTTGGATGGCGTGGACGAGGGGTTGCGCGCGGGGACCCATCTTGGTCAGCGCCACCCCGAGCAGCACGGAGATCAGCAGCACCTGGAGAATCTCCCCCTCCGTGAAGGCGCTCACGGCCGTCTTCGGGACGACGTGCATGATGAACTCCAACGTGCTCTGCTCCTTACCCGCGTTGGCGTAACTCTCGGCCTTCTTTACCTCCGCGGCCGAGGGCGTGTAGTTGACCCCCTCCCCCGGCCGGGCGAGGTGCACCACCACCAGCGCGATGACCATCGCCAGGGTCGTGACCAGCTCGAAGTAAACGAGCGCCTTGACGCCCACGCGGCCGACCTTCTTGAGGTCCCCGACGCTGGCGATGCCCGCCACGATGGTGCAGAAAATGATCGGTCCGATGATCATCTTCACCAGGTTCACGAAGAGCTTGCCCATCCACTCGAAGGCTTCCCCCTTCGGGAAACCGGCGAAGGCGCCGCCCTCCGCCCCGAGGTTGAACTGGCCCGGCGCGGGCCGGCTCGGAAAGGCGTAGCCGTAGAGCACCCCGAGGACGACGGCGACGATCACCCAGAAGTAGAGCAGCTTGTAAATCGGCTTCGGCGTCCGGGTCGTCTCGGTCGGCAGCCCGTGGGGCGGCAGCGGGGAATCTTCGGAAACAGCGGTGGGAGAGAGGATCATGCGTTCGGGGGGGCGGCGGGGTGAAGGGAAGCCAACACGCGGGGAACGTCGTGTGACAAATTTGTAATCGCGCCGGAACCGGCCGGCCGGGTGTCCCGCCCGGGGCGATTTCAGCGGGAATTTCACGCCGCCCCCATGCCGACCTCACCGCTCCAAAACCAGAAAGCCATCGTCACGGGCGCCAACTCCGGCATCGGGGAAGCCTGCGCCCGCGCCCTCGCCGCCGCCGGTGCCGCCGTGTGCGTCAACTGGGTGGCCCAGCCCGAGGCGACCCAACGGATCGTGGACGACCTCCGCGCGGCCGGTCACACGGCCAGCGACTACCGGGCCGACGTCGCCGACGAGGCGCAGGTGGAGGCGATGTTCGCCCACGTCATCCACGAGTGGGGCACGGTGGACATCCTCGTCAACAACGCCGGCCTACAGGTGGACGCCCCCCTTCCCGAGATGACCCTGGCGCAGTGGAACAAGGTGATCGGCGTCAACCTCACCGGCCAGTTCCTCTGCGCCCGGGCCGCCGTGCGCGAGTTCCTGCGCCGCGGCGTCGTGCCGGAGGTCAGCCGGGCCGCCGGCAAGATCGTCTGCATGTCCAGCGTCCACGAGGTCATTCCCTGGGGCGGCCACGCGAATTACGCCGCCAGCAAGGGCGGCATCATGCAGCTCATGAAGTCCATGGCGCAAGAGCTGGCGCCCCGGAAGATCCGCGTCAACTCCATTGGCCCCGGCGCCATCCGCACCCCCATCAACCGCTCCGCCTGGGAAACGCCCGAGGCGCTGAAGAACCTGCTCACGCTCATCCCCGACGGCCGCATCGGCGAGCCCGAGGACATCGGCCG
>CAXTFX010000629.1:0-2474 GCA_964243185.1 uncultured Chthoniobacterales bacterium | reverse complement strand
TATCCGCGGTCCTGCCGACGCCCGCGCCGGCGCCGTCGAACCCGCCGCCAGCCGCGACGCCCACGCCGTCGCCGCGACGGTAGGCCGTTCACCTCCAAAGGGAACAGCGCCGGCTACTTCGCCGCCGGCACCGGGGTCGTCGTCACGGTCCGCTCGCGGCGCACGGTGGTCTGCACCTCCACCTTCTCCACGGGCTGCGCCTTGGGGACGGGGCGGAGTTGCTCGTCCAATCCCGGTTCCAGGTAGAGGTGGTTTTCCTCCTTCTCGCGGACTTTGAGGAGTTGCGCGGCCGTGTTGGTGATGGTCGGGCGGATCAGGATGATGAGCTCGTTGCGGGGGTTATCCCGGGTGCGCGTTTTGAAGAGCTCCCCGACGAGCGGGATGTGGCTGAGGTAGGGGACGCCGCCGACGTTGCGGGTTTCCGACTGGGTGATGAGGCCGCCGAGCACGACCGTGCCCTGGTTGGGGACGGTGACGGTGCTCTTCACCGCGCGGGTGGAGATGGTCGGGATCTGGGTCCCGTTCACGGCCGTGCTGGAATTGGCCAAGCTGTTCACCTGCTGGACGATGTCCAGGGTGACGGCGTTGGCGGAGTTGATGAGTGGCACGACGTCGAGCTGGAGGGCGACGCGGCGATACTGGATGTTAGAGGTCAGGGCGGTGGAGGTGCCCGTGGAGTTCAACCCGGAAACCTGGCCGGTCGGCACGGCGATTTCCTGGCCGGAAAGGATGGTGGCCGCCTTGTTGTTGGAGGTGAAGATGATGGGCCGGCTGATGGTTTTCAGGCGTCCGGTGTTCTCCAGGGCCGTCACGGTGGCCGCGAAATACCTCGAAATTGCCACGGTGCCGGCGACGCCGCCAAACCCGGCGACGCTCTGGGCCGCGATGGCGGCGAGGTTGACCGCCGTGGCGGCGGTGCTGGTGCCGCCGGTGGCCGTCGTGCTGGTTTGCACGACGGTGCCGGGCAGGACGAGGCCGCTGTTGTTGGTGGTGATCTGGGCATTCTTGCCCGTGCGGAGGAGGTAGTTGAGGCCGAACTGCTCGGAGTTGGTCAGGGACAGTTCGCCGATGAACACCTCGATCATCACCTGCGGGGTGGGCACGTCGAGCAACGTCAGGAGCCGGTCCACCTTGTCGCGGGCCTCCGCGCCGCCGAGGATGGAGATGGAGTTGGTGCGCGGGTCGGCGATGAGCCGGGTGGTGCCGACGACGGCCGCCTGGGGCTGGTCGGAGACCTGGGAGGTCTGGAGGTTGGAGGTGCCCAGCCCGCCGGTGGAGGTGCCGGAGCTGTCCCCGCCGCTGCCGCCGCGGAAGAGGGAATTGTTGCCGGCGGAGTTCCCCCCGAGGGTGCCGCTGCCGGAGCCGAAGCCGCCGCCGGCGTTGGAGCGGTTGTTGGTGTTGCCGGTGCGGTTGGCGTTCGCCAGGCCGTTGGCCCCATTCTGGCCGCCGGCGTCGGGGGCGCCCTGTTCCTGCAAGGATTGGACGAGGATGGGCAGCATGTCCGAGGCCGTGACGTAGCGCAGGGAGCGGCGGACGGGGTCGGCGAAGGGCGTGTTGGCGTCGAACTCGCGGATGAGCCGTTCCAGGAAGGGAAAGTCCGAGGGCCGGGCGACGATGTGGACGCGGTTGGTGCGGATGTCGGCCTGGATGTTGACGCTGCCGGCCGTCAGATTGCCCTCGGAGAGCGCGGCGATGGCGCTCTGGAGGCCGGGGGAGGGCTGGAAGCCGGGGGGAACGCCGTCCTGGACGGGCACGCCCTCCTCGTTGAGCCGGCGGATGGGCCGGCGCTGGACGCCGCCGGGAGTGTTGACGTTGCCCGGCGCGCCGGGAACGGCGGAGGTGCCGCCGCCGGATTTGTCGCGGCCGAGGACGGCGTTGACGAACTCCACGGCCTTGGCGGCGTCGGCGCGGTCGAGTTTGACGAACTTGTCGATGACGGTGGCGGGGGCGACGTCGAGCGCTTCAATGATGGGCAGCAGGCGCCGGAGCGTGGGGCTGTCCTCCGTGGCCAGGATGGCGCCGGTCTTGGGTAGGGCGATGAAGGAGGTGTAGGGCTTCTGGAGTTGGATGTATTGGCCCAAGACCTGGTTAAGCTCCTGGATGTCAATGTAACGCGGCTTGATGAGGAAGGAGACGACCTGGTCGCCGTCGGGGAGCTGCGCGGGGTCGGAGAGGATGGGCGGTCCGTAGAAGCGCGGGTTCTTGGCGCCGGAGAGGACGCGGACAATGTCGTTCTCCCCGGCGACGATGTTGAAGCCGTTGAGCATCAGGTTATTCTCCAGGATGCGGATGGCCTCGTCGCGCTGGACGGGCGCGTTGATGAAGATGGTGAGCTGGCCCTGGAGGGTGTTGTCGTAGATGACGCGCTTGCCGACGAGCGGGGCGTAGTAGTTGTCGAGCACGTCGCGCACGTCCGTGTTGGGAAGCTGGAGACGCACGGTGTCGCCGGCCATGGAAGGGCGTCCCCCGGGTCC
>CAXTFX010000628.1:0-2480 GCA_964243185.1 uncultured Chthoniobacterales bacterium | reverse complement strand
GCGCCGTCCAGACGGAGCTCGACGTAGCTGCCTGTGAGGCGGCCGATGTTGGTGTCGGCGAATGGCGAGTTGTAGTGGTAGTAAATATAGCTGGGCTTGACGTATTTGAGCTGCTTGTAGGTGATCTGCACGAGCGTCTCGCCCTGGTAGTGAGTTCCTTTGAAGTCGTCGTTGGGGAACAGGAAGAAGGTGTAGCCCGCCGTCACGTCGAAAAGGTTGGCGATGCCGAGGGTGTAGGAGGCGCCGGGGTCCAGCTCACGGTAGATGCGCCGCCGGGTGGGGGTGCGGAGGTTGCCGTTGGCGTCCACGGTGAAAAGGGGAATGCTCGAGGTGCCAGGCTGTCCCTGAAGAAAGGGCACGGTGCTGTCCACCGCTTGGACGTAATCGAGCTTGAACCGGAAACCCTTGAACTCCGCGCCTAAATTGGCATACCAGATTGAAGAGCTCTGTGAGGGCGCGTCTTTGAAAATGGGGACGATGTCGCCATTCTGACTGAGGCCAAATCCGCGGAGAAACCGTTGCTTGGAGTTAAAGCCAATGATGTCCAAACCGTGATAGATGTAACGGCTCTCCCAACCAGATGCGGCGGTGAAGATCGGCCGGTCCTTGGGCGGCGGGGCCACGATGGCTTTGTCCTTGCTCTCCACCGTAGCCTTGCCGCCGCCGCTGCTGGCGACGGCCGTGGTTTCCCGCTGGCGGGCGGGGCGGCTCTCCTCCCGCTCGCGGCGGGCGGCGGTGCGCCGGCGCCCGGCGGATTCGGTGCGCTCCTCCTCCTCACCGCCGCGGTCGGCGGCGGCGGCCCGGCGCCGGCGGGAGGGGGACGGGCGGTCCTCGGCCCCGCCGCCCGTGTCCCGGCCGCTGGAGGCGCTGCCGCGGGAGGTGATCTCGCTGGAGGTGGTGTTGCCGCTGCCCGCCCCGCCGCCCCCGCCGCCCCCGGTGTAGGAGGAGGCGGAGGTCTGGAAGAGGCTGACGCTGGGGGTCGCCCCGGTCGTCTCGCGCGGGGAGGTGGGCTGGGAGACGGGGGCCACGCCGCCGCCGATGGCCCCGGCGCGGGGGGCGAGCGGAAGCGTGGCGACCGTGCCGGCGACGCCGAGCAGGGCGAGGACGGGCCGGAGGGATCGGCGGCGGGTTTGGAGCGAGCTACGCATGGGGTGTGGTTGAGGAAAAAGGGCGGTGGCAGCGCCGGGCAGCGAGGGTAAGGGCCGGGCCGGCGACGTTCCCCGGCGGGTGGTTGTGACCACGCCGGCGGGGTGAACGGCCTCGTGTTTCTTGGAAATCTCCGGGGGCGTCAATAAAAATCCTGAACTTTTTTCGTCGGCGTGTGTCGCGCCGACTTTCCCGGACGCAATCTCCGATGGATTGTGCTTGCCCACGCTTGCGTCCGGCGGCAAAAGAATGGTCGCCGCGCCGTCCCCCGTCGTTTCGCCCGGCGGCGCGGCCGTTTTCCTCCATGAACCCCGTCGGCAGCGGTCCGCTGCGCTTTGGCAACTTCGAGGTGCTCTCGCGCCCGGATGGGAGCTCGCACCTGCTCGGGGGTGGCGCCTTTGGCAAGACCTACAAGGCGCGCCACTTGTTCCTGGACCAGGTGGTGGCGCTCAAGGTCATCAACGAGCAGTTCCTCAACGACCGCGCCATCAAGGAGCGCTTCCTGCGCGAGGCGCGCGTCGTCCACGGGCTGCGCCACCCGCACATCGCCCACGTGATGGACTTCGGCGAGGTCGCCGGGACGCTGTATTACGCGATGGACTTCTGCGAGGGCGGCAGCCTCGACGACTTCGTCCGCCGCCACGGCCCGCAGGACGCGGGGACGGTGCTGAAGTTCGCCCGCCAGCTCGCGGAGGCGCTGGGGTGCGCCCACGGGCGGGGCTTCATCCACCGCGACATCAAGCCGGCCAACGTGATGCTGGCGGAGGCCAGCGGGCCGCCCGTGCTCAAGCTCGTGGACTTCGGCCTGGTCAAGAACCTCCAGCCGACGGAGGCGGACGGGACGGCCTCGCTGACCCTCGACGGGCAGCACTTTTTCACCATCCTCTTCGCCAGCCCGGAGCAGTTGATGGAGGAGGCGCTCGACGCCCGCAGCGACCTGTTCTCGCTGGGCATGACGCTGTGGTTTCTGCTCAAGGGCTCCGCGCCGGAGAGCGGGGCCTCCGCCACGGTGGTCGCCAAGCGCCTCGGCGGCGAGCCCTACCGCGGGCAGCTCCCCCCGTCCCTGCCGCCGGGCCTGCGCGCGGTGCTGGCGAAGGTGCTGGAGAAGAGCCCGGAGGACCGTTACCAGAGCGCGGCGGAACTCCTGGCGGCGCTGGAAGGACTGGAGCGCCCGGCCGCGGCCCCGGTGGTGGCACCGCCGGCGTCACCCGTGGCGGCGGTCGCGCCGGCGCCAGTTTTGGGGGGGAAGGACGCGGATCAAGCCCTGGTCGAGGCAGACCCGGGGGAGGCGACCGTTATCGAACCCCCCCGGCCGTCCCCGCTGACCACGCCGG
>CAXTFX010000627.1:0-2486 GCA_964243185.1 uncultured Chthoniobacterales bacterium | reverse complement strand
ATGAAAAAGCTGCCCGTGCCCGGCCCGATGAAGCCGTCGTAGAAGCCGATCACGCCCCCGACCACCCCGGACAGGGCCAGCCGCGCGCCCGGCCCGAACCGGGGAGCCGGCGCCGCGCCGAAGTCCTTCTTGAGGAACGTATAAATGGCCACCCCGACCAGCAGGACCGCCACCAGGGGGCGGAACACCGCCGGGTTGGCCAGGTGCACCGTCCACGAGCCGAGGGCGGAGGCCAGCGGGGCCGTGACCGCCGCGGGGCCGACCACGCGCGGGTCCAGCCGGACCGCGCGCAGATAGCGCAGCGCGGCCGCGGTCGTGCCCGCGAGGGAGGCGACCTTGTTGGTGCCGAGCACCGTCGCGGGCAGGGTGGCTTCCGGCAGGAGGACGAACAGCGCCGGCACGAGGATCAGCCCACCCCCGCCCGCCACGGCGTCAATGAACCCGGCGAGGAAGGCGAAGCCGCAGGCCAGGAGCGTGGTGGAGAGCATCGGGTGCCCCTCAACCGGTCAGGCGGCCGGGGCAAAAACGAAAACGGCCGCCGTCCCTACGGACGACGGCCAATTTCTCGCCGTGGTCGTCGTCAGGCGACCGACCCGTTTTAGCCGAGTTTCTTGGCGTAGTGGGCCAGCATCTCCGGGTCGAGGTCGCCGGGCGCCGAGAGCTGCGGCTCCTCGTCCAGGTCGGGCACGGGGAAGCCGGGGGGCAGACCGTCTTTGACGACCAGCGGCTCGCCGGTTTCAGGGTGCGGCCCGTTCCAGATTTCCGCGAAGCGGGCGTAATCGTTCGGGCTGTGCTTGAACAAGGTCAGATGGCGGCCCTGGTCCTCCAGCTTTTTGGCCTCGGGGAACTTCTTGTTGGACACGTCCGGGATGGGCAGGAGGCGGCCGACGTCGGCGCCGGTGAGCTTCTCCAGGGCCTTGGCGTAGGCGACGATGTGCGTGCCGCCGCTGACGAGCAGGTAGCCGACCAGGGCACGGGCCGTCGGGCTGTCCACCATGTCATAGACGCGCATCTTGTTGGCCCGGGCGCCGCACTCCAGGAAGAAGTTGTGCAGCAGGTCCGTCTTCAGGCTGCCCGTGGAGGTCACGTTGGCGCCGGTCCAGGGGTTGCCCATCGAGTCGTAGGGCAGGGCGGCCTGGCCGCTGGCGAGGTAATGGTAGGAGAAGCGGGCGTCCATCGCGTCCTTGAGCGGGGCGGGGTCGGCCTTGGCCCCCTTGGCGGGCGGCTGGTTGCGGTTGGCGCGGGTGGTCACGCCAGAGAGGAGGAGGTTGATGGCGTATGAAACGGCCTCGATGTGGCCGTATTCCTCGGCGGCGATGTTGGCGATGAGGTCGTAGAACGGGCGGATCTTGCTCCGGCCGCGCATGTTGAACGACTGGAAGGTGTAGTTCATCAGGGTGGACATCTCCCCGTATTTGCCGCCCATGAGCTCCTGCACGGCGGCGGCGGCGTTGGCGTCAGGGCTGGTGGGGATGGGGAGGTCCACCACGATTTTGTCGAAGCGTTGAATCATAGGGACAACTCAATCGGGGGCCGATGCCGCCCGGTCGGGAAATTTGTGACTCCGTCCCGGAACCAGGGAACCGGGGAAACCCCTCCCCGCGGTTCGTGCCCGCCGGGCGGAGGTCGCCGTGGCGCCAGGCCCCGAGCTGGCGTAAGTAAGCCGGTGGAAAAGAAACTCTTCGCCGAACTCGGCCTCTCGCCGGAAGTCCTGAAAGCCGTGACCCGGATCGGCTACGAAGAGGCCACGCCGATCCAGAGCGCCGCCATCCCGGTGATGCTGACGGGGCGCGACATCGTCGGCCAGTCGCAGACGGGCTCGGGCAAGACGGCGGCCTTCGCCATCCCGCTCATCGAGCGGGTCAAGGCCGACCAGCGCCGCGTCCAGGCCCTCGTCCTGTGCCCGACGCGCGAGCTGGCCGCCCAGGTCGCCGAGGAGGTCGCCAAGCTGGCGTTGTTCAAGAAGGGCGTGCGCGAGCTGCCCATCTACGGCGGCGGCTCCTACGACCGGCAGTTGCGGGGCCTGCGCGACGGCGCGCAGATCGTCATCGGCACCCCCGGCCGCATCATGGACCACCTGGAGCGCGGCACGCTGTCGCTGGACGACGTGGCTGCCGTGGTCCTGGATGAGGCCGACCGGATGCTCGACATGGGCTTCCGCGACGACATCGAACACATCCTCTCCAAGGCCCCCGCCGAGCGCCAAACCGTGCTCTTTTCCGCCACGCTGCCGCCGGGGTTGCGCTCGATCATCGCCCGGTTCACGCGGGACCCGGTGGACGTGCGGATCGAGAACTCCGCGCTCACCGTGCCGGACATTGACCAGGTTTACTACGAGATCCCGCCTCGCGCCAAAACCGAGACCCTGTGCCGGCTCATTGACCTCAGCGACTACAAGCTAGGCATCGTTTTCTGCCAGACCCGCCTCGGGACGGACGACCTCTGCGAGCACCTGGTCGCCCGCGGCTACCGCGCCGACAAGCTCC
>CAXTFX010000626.1:0-2488 GCA_964243185.1 uncultured Chthoniobacterales bacterium | reverse complement strand
ATACGGGGGGAAAGAAGTGCCCGCGGAACACGCGGAACACGCGGAAAAAGGAAGGGAAGATTACAGGATGATCTCCTCAGCGGACGAGCGCCGAGTCAGGGCGATGCGCTCGTGTTCAAGCTTTGGGTAGTGCCCGAAGTTGATCAACAGACCGAGTGTGAGACCCGTCGCGTTTAAATAGTTGAGCACCTGGGCGCGGTGTTCGTCGGACAGATGCGAAACGGCCTTCAGTTCCAGAAGGACCTTCCCAAAGGTCACGAAGTCGGTTTTGTAGGTTTGCTTTAGCGTCCTCCCGCGATAGCGCAGAACCAATGGCTGCTGCTCGATGAACGGGATGCCCTGATCCTCAAACTCAATCGCCAGGCACTCCTGGTAAACCGCTTCGAGGAATCCGCAGCCCTTGTCCCGGTAAACACTGAAACACGCGCCCAGAATGCGGTAGGTCTCCGCTTGAAAGAGCAGTTCAGCCATCGGCTTTCCTCCCCTCGTTTCTTCCGCGTGTTCCGCGTGTTCCGCGGGCACTTCTCCTCCCCTCCGCCTACCGCCGGATGTCCTGCCCGCTCATCTGCCGCTGGAGCAGGGACACGTCCGCCTCGGTCATGATCCGCACGAGTTCTTTGAACGTCGTCTTCGGCGCCCAACCCAACTGCTTCTTGGCCTTCGCCGGATCGCCGATGAGCAGGTCCACCTCCGCCGGGCGGTAGTAGCGCGGGTCCACCTCGAAGTATTTCTCCCAGTCCAGACCGACGTGGCCGAAACTCTCCTGCAAGAACTCGCGGACGGTGTGCGTCTCGCCCGTGGCGATGACGTAGTCGTCCGGGTTGTCCTGTTGGAGCATCCGCCACATGGCCTCGACGTATTCCGGGGCGAACCCCCAGTCGCGTTTGGCGTCAATGTTGCCCATGAACAGCTTGTCCTGGAGCCCGGCCTGGATGCGGGCCACGGCGCGGGTGATCTTGCGCGTGACGAAGGTCTCGCCGCGCCGGGGGCTCTCGTGGTTGAACAGGATGCCGTTGGAGGCGTGCATCCCGTAGGATTCCCGGTAGTTCACCGTCAGCCAGTAGGAGAACACCTTCGCCGCGCCGTAGGGGCTGCGCGGGTAGAACGGCGTCGTCTCGGATTGGGGCACGGCCTGGACCAGCCCATACATCTCGGAGGAGGAGGCCTGGTAGAAGCGCGACTTCGGGCAGGCCTGGCGGATGGCCTCGAGCAGGCGCACGGTGCCGGTGCCGGTCACGTCCGCGGTGTATTCGGGGATGTCGAAGGACACGCGGACGTGCGACTGCGCGCCGAGGTGGTAAACCTCGTCGGGCTTGAGCTCGTCAATGAGCTTGAAGGTGCTCACCGAGTCCGACAAGTCCCCGTAGTGCAGGAACATCCGCGCCTTGCTGGAATGCGGGTCCTGGTAGATGGCATCGAGCCGCTCGGTGTTGAAGGAGGACGAGCGGCGGATGAGGCCGTGGACCTCGTAGCCTTTAGCCAGGAGGAGTTCAGTGAGATACGAGCCGTCCTGGCCCGTGATACCGGTGATGAGTGCCTTGGGCATGGATAAGGTAAGGAGCGGCCATCCATGCCCGAGGGGGCGGGGAGCGTCAATGGGAAAGGATGAAGGTTGAAGACAGACGGCCGACAGGCGACGGAGCCAAGAACGGACGCCGCCGCGATTTTTATCCTCCATCCTTCAACCTTTCTCCCATGCCTTTTTTCTGGATCATCGTCATCGTGCTCGGCATCGTCGAAGGGCTGACCGAGTTCCTGCCCGTCTCCTCCACGGGGCACCTCATCGTCTCGGGTGACCTCCTGCGCTTCAACGAGATGCTCGGCAGCGACGGCGAGGAAAAACGCCAGCTCTTCGAGATTTTCATCCAGCTCGGCTCCATCCTGGCCCTCGCCTTGATCTACCGGGAAAAGCTCACCGGGGCCTTCACCCGCGGGGTGGTTCAATCGGAAGGCCCCGACCGCCGGCTGCTGCTCATGCTGGTCGTCGCGTTCATCCCGGCGGGGATTTGCGGGTTGCTGTTGAGCCACTTCATCAAGGCGCACCTGCTCTTCTCCAGGCCCGTCGCGTTTGCCCTCATCATCGGCGGCGTGCTGATCCTGATCATCGAGCGGCTGCCGTTGCGGGCGCGCACCCGGACGACGGAGGAAATGACGCTCGGGCAGGCGTTTGCCGTGGGCTGCGCGCAGGTTTTCGCGCTGTTCCCCGGCACTTCCCGGTCGGCGGCGACGATCATGGGCGGCCTCGGCGCGGGCATCTCCCGGCCGGCGGCGACGGAGTTTTCCTTCCTCCTGTCGTTCCCGACGATGATGGCGGCGACCTTCTACTCCCTGTGGAAGAGCCGGCAAGCGCTGGACGCAAGCTTCGCGCTGACGCTGGCGGTGGGGTTCGTGATCGCGTTCCTCGTGGCCTTCGCGGTAGTGAAAGGGTTCATCCGCTACGTGCAGACGCACGATTTCACGCTGTTCGCCGTTTACCGCATCCTCTTCG
>CAXTFX010000625.1:0-2492 GCA_964243185.1 uncultured Chthoniobacterales bacterium | reverse complement strand
CGCAGGACGTGAAGAGCATCGGCATGGACGTGCTGCGGCACCGCATCATCGTGAGCTACGAGGCGGAGGCGGAGGAGTTGAACAGCGAGGGCATCGTCCAGCGGATTTTCGCGGGGCTGGCGGTGCCCTAACCAGTCGCGATGCCCGACACCCGCGCCATCCTGAAAAAAATCCGCCGCCTGGAGCTCCGCACCCGCCGACTGGTGGACTCGGCCTTCGGCGGGCAATACCACTCCGTCTTCAAGGGCCGCGGGATGGACTTCGCCGACGTTCGCCCCTACGCCGCCGGCGACGAAGTGCGCTTCATTGACCGCAACGTCACCGCGCGCACCGCAGAGCTGCACGTCAAGAACTTCACCGAGGAGCGCGAGCTGACCGTCGTCCTGCTCGTGGACGTTTCCGCCTCCGGCGCTCTCGGCAGCGTGGACCTTTCCAAACGCGCGCTCGCCGCGGAGGTCGCCAGCCTGCTGGCGTTTTCCGCCGTCGGCAACCGGGACAAGGTCGGGCTGGTCCTCTTCGCCGACACCGTGGAGCTGTTCCTCCCGCCGGGCAAGGGCCGCGCCCACGTCCTGCGGCTCATCCGCGAGGTGCTCTTCCACTCGCCCCGCGGCCGGGGGACGGACCTCGCGGCGGCGCTGGACTTTCTGAACAAAGTCGTCACCCGCCGCGCCGTCGTCTTCGTCCTGAGCGACTTCCAGGCGCCGGACTTCGCGCGCCCGCTGGCCGTGGCCGCGCGCCGGCACGACCTCGTGGCCGTGCCCGTGGCGGATCCGCTGGAGGAGGCGCTGCCGGACGTCGGCCGCGTCACCCTGGAGGACGCCGAGACGGGCGAGCAATACGAGGTCAACACTTCTGACGCCGCCGCGCGGGCGCTCTTCCAGCGCGCCGTTCTGGGCCGGCGCGCCGAGTTGGAAACGCTCCTCCGCAAGCACGGCGTGGACCACATCGCCCTCCGCACGGGCGAGGATTACCTGCCGGCGCTGCGGACGTTTTTCCGCGAGCGCGAGCGGCGCATCTCGCGGCGTTAACCGCATGGCCTCCCTCGCTCCGACCCCCGCGCCCGCGCCGGGCGACGCCGACCAGCTCCGCGCCATCGTGCCGCCGCTGCGCTTCGGGGACTGGCTCGCCGAGCACCTGCCGCTCGTCATCGGCCTGGCCGCGCTGGCGCTGCTCGCCGTCGCCGCGCTCGCGGTTTGGTGGCTGCGCCGCCGAAAGCCGGCGCTTCCCGCCGACCCCCGCACGCCGCGCCAGCTCGCGGACGAGCGGTTGAGCCGGCTCCGGGCCCAGGGCGACGTCCTCGATGCCCGGAGCTTCGGCCACGAGGCGTGCGACATCCTGCGTGAGTTCCTCGCCGCGGAGCGCCGCCTGCCCATCACCCACCAAACTTCGGAGGAGTTCCTGGCTGACGCCGCGCGGACCCGCGCCGTCGCACCCGGCGAGCACGCGCTGCTCGCCGACTTCCTGGCCACCTGCGACGGGCTGAAGTTCGCCCGTGCCGACGCCACGGCGGAGGCCAAGGAGCATCTGCTCACCGGGGCCGCCGATTTCGTGAGCGGCACCGCCGCGCACCGGCCCCCGCCGCTGCCGGTGGTCAGCGCGGAAAGTCCAAACACCCTGGCGGGGGCAAGCGTCGTCGTGACCCGAGAATAACTCCCGGCGACTCTGCCCTTCCGCCCCACGGGGCCAGTGAGGCGCTTCCGGTGGCCGCCCCTTTTCCCGCGGAGGGGTGGGGCGGCCGGGACGACACCAGGGTCAAGACGGCGCGTGCCCCGCCAGGGTGTTACAATTTTCATCCCGGCCCCATTCAACGGCCGGTGCCCTTTCTCACTCCAAGCCCCCGGTGATATTTCCGCCGTTCCCGGTTAATCTTCTCCAACTTCCGGCGATGACCCTGACGACCCGATGAACTGGCCTGACCCGCGCGCCGCGCTCCACGCCCTCGGCGGCTTCGGCTTCGCGAACCCCTGGTGGCTGCTCCTGTTGCTCGCCCTGCCGCCGCTCGCGCTCCTGCGCGGCCGGCCCGGCGGCGCCCCGGCGGTGGCCTACTCCTCCACCGCCATCCTGCGCGACCTCGGCCGGCGTCGCCCGGCCCGCGCGGGCGCCCTGCGCGGGCTGCTGCTGTTCACGGCGATGGCCGCGGGCATCGTCGCCCTGGCCCGGCCGCAACTGGCGAACTCCTTCACGCAGATCGAGGCCAGCGGCATTGACATCATGCTGGCGCTGGACGTTTCCCGCTCCATGCTCGCGGAGGACTACCAGGGGGCCAACGGCCAGCGCGCCAACCGGATTGACACCGTCCGCGAGATCACCGCGCAGTTCATCCACGAGCGGCCCAACGACCGCATCGGGATGCTGGCCTTCGCCGGCCGGCCCTACCTCGTTTCCCCGTTGACCCTGGATCACGACTGGCTGCTCCAAAACCTGGAACGCCTCCGCATCGGCTTGTTCGAGGACGGCACGGCCATCGGCTCGGCCCTGGCCTCCGCCGCCGA
>CAXTFX010000624.1:0-2494 GCA_964243185.1 uncultured Chthoniobacterales bacterium | reverse complement strand
GAGGCCGTGCTGGCGTTTTCCGACGCCGGGCTGGGCGCCCTGAGCCGGACCTACCACCGGCTCTACCGCACGCGCCTGTGCCGGGGAGCGTGGCGCGACCGGCCCCGGCCCGTGCTCATCAACAACTGGGAGGCGACGTATTTCAAGTTCGACGCCGACCGCATCGAGCGGCTCGCGGCGGCGGCGGCGGACCTGGGCGTGGAGCTGTTCGTCCTGGACGACGGCTGGTTCGGCCGGCGCGACGACGACACGACCTCCCTCGGGGACTGGACGCCCGACCGGCGCAAGCTGCCCGACGGGCTGGACGACCTGGCCCGGCGGGTGAACGCCCGGGGGATGCAGTTCGGCCTGTGGTTCGAGCCGGAGATGGTCAGCCGCGACTCCGACCTGTTCCGCGCGCACCCGGACTGGCACCTGCACGTCCCCGGCCGGCCGGCGAGCACGGGGCGCCACCAGCTCATCCTCGACCTGTCCCGCCCGGAGGTCCGCGCGCACGTCCACGACGCCGTGGCGAACGTCCTGCGTTCGGCGCCAATCGCCTACGTGAAGTGGGACATGAACCGCAACTTCGCCGAAACCGGCAGCGTCGGCCGGCCGCCCGGTCACCAGCGGGAGGTGCCGCACCGTTACCTGCTCGGGCTCTACGAGGTGTTGGAACGTTTGACGGCGGAGTTCCCCGGGGTGCTCTTCGAGTCCTGCTCCGGCGGCGGGGGGAGATTCGACCCGGGGATGCTCCACTACATGCCGCAGGTGTGGACGAGCGACGACACCGACGCCGTCGAGCGGTTGGCCATCCAGGCGGGCACGAGCGTGGTCTATCCGCTCGCCACGATGGGCGCGCACGTCTCCGCCGTGCCTAACCACCAGAACGGCCGGGTGACGCCCCTCGCCACGCGTGGGCAGGTGGCGATGTTCGGCGGCGGCTTCGGCTACGAGCTGGACCTGCACGCGCTCTCCGACGCGGAGCGGGCGGTCATCCGCGGGCAGGTGGCGCTGGTGAAAGAGGTTCGCGCGCTGGTGGCCGGCGGGGAGTTCCACCGGCTGGCGTCCCCGTTCGGGGGTGACGGCAACGAGACGGCGTGGATGGTCGTCGCGCCCGACCGGGGCGAGGCCCTGGTGCTCCACGTCCGGGTGCTGGCCCGGGCCAACGCGCCGGGCCGCCGCGTGCCGTTGCGCGGCCTGGACCCGGCGCGGGACTACCGTTGCGAGCGGGTCGGCGGGGCGGAGGACGCCGCGGTGGCAACGCTCCCCGGCGACTTCCTGCTCGCCGTGGGCCTGCCCGTGCCCGGGAGCGAGGGCGATTTCCAGAGCACCCTCTGGCGGCTGCGGGCGACGTAGGCAGGTTCGTTACGGCCCGGCGGCCCCGGCCAGCGCCGCCCGCATGACCTCCAACGGCGCGGGGCGCCCGAACCAGACCGCAAAGGCCAGCGCGCCCTGGTGGAGCAGCAGCGCCCGTCCGTCCGCCGTCCGCGCCCCGGCTGCCCGGGCGGCGGCGACGAGGGCCGTCGGCGTCCCGTCGCGGCGGTAAACGGTGTCGAACACCCGCAGCCCCGGTCGCAGGGTGCCCGCCGGCACCGGGCAGGGGTCCCCCGCGCCCAGGCCGACGGCGCTGGCGTTGACCAGGAGGTCCATTTCCCGCAGCGCCGCCGTCAGCGCGGCGTCCTCCCACGGAACCGCCACGGCCGCGGGCAGTTCCTCGACCAGCGCGCGGGTCTTTTCCGCCGTGCGGTTGACCAGGAACAACCCGGCGCACCCCGCCGCCGCGCCCTGCCGCGCCAACGCCTGCCCCGCCCCGCCGCCCGCGCCGAGGATCAGCACGCGCAACCCGCCCAGTTCCACGCCGAAGCTCTCCCGCACCGCCCGCGCGAAGCCGGGGCCGTCCGTGTTGAACCCCCGCAACCGCCCGCCGGGTTCAACGCGCACGGTGTTCACCGCCCCGAGCCGCCGGGCGCCGTCGTCCAGTTCGTCCAGCAACCCGAGCGCCGCCGTCTTGTGGGGAATGGTGAGGTTCACCCCGAGGAACCCCCGCCCCGGCAGCAGGGCAAGCACCTCCGCCAGTTCCCCCGCCCGGACGTGCAGCCGGCCGTAGCGAACCGGCCGCAACCCGCACGCCGCGAGCGCCGCGTCGTGCATCGGCGGCGAGAGCGAGTGCGCCACCGGGTCGCCGAGCACGGCCAACCGCGGGGCGCTTCCGTCCGCCGGCCAACGGTCGCGCAGATCGGCGAGGGTAAAAGGCGAACCCCTCCGACCGAGCAACCCTTCGTCCTTCGTCATTTGCTTACGCCCATCTCGCCGACCCGGTTGTCATTCGTCATTCTGCGTGGGGCGGGGTTGTCCCGAATCGCCCCGCCGCCTCGCGCAACCGATGGACCACCTGGTCGCGCCCGAGGATTTCGAGCATGTGGTAAAGGCTCGGCCCCACGCTCCGCCCGCTGACGGCGACCCGCGCCGGGTGGATGTAGAGGGCCGTCTTCACGCCCGCCGCCGCGGCCAG
>CAXTFX010000623.1:0-2500 GCA_964243185.1 uncultured Chthoniobacterales bacterium | reverse complement strand
CGCGCGGGCGGGCCTCGCTGACGGTGAGGACGCGACCTTCCACGTTCTTGCCGTGGAACTGACTGATCGCGTTCTGAGCGTCGTCGTCGGTTTCCATCGTGACGAAGGCGAAGCCGCGGGACTTGCCGGTGAAACGATCTTGAATGAGGGACACGTCCTTGACCTTGCCGGCCTGGCCGAAAAGGTCCATCAGGTCGCCCTCGGTGGCGTTGAAGGACAAATTGCCCACGTAGAGTCTATTACCCATGATGTTCTGATTGGTTGCTAGTGCTGTCTGGCTGTCTCTGCTTGCTGCCGGCCGTAAGGGACCGCTCCGTCCTGGAAGACTGTTTGCAAACTGCCGATGGGGGGAAGTTCCTCGTCTAGCAATCCATCAATCCGCGGTGCGTGGGCGTTTCTCTCCTGCCGAAGTAAGAGCGGCATCCTAAAGGCATTTTGCGGGGGCGCGCAAGCGGAAAAACACCCTCGTGAAGAGGCGCTTTTCGGGAATTATCGCCCAATGTCTTCCCCCCAGAGTTCCGGCCGTTCGCGGGTGAACCGGGCCATTGTTTCCACGCACTCGGGGACGTTGAGCACCTCCACCTCGATGCCGTGACCACGCATGAACTCGGGGGCGCCGGGGAAGTTCTGGTCGTCGCCGACGATGACCTTCGCGATGCCGAACTGCACGGCGGCGCCCGCGCACAGGTAACAGGGCATCAAGGTCGAATACAGGGTCGCGCCGCGGAAGCCGCCCGGCTGGCGCCCGGCCGCGCGGAGGCAGTCAATTTCCGCGTGCGTGATCGGGTCGCCGTCCTGCACGCGCTTGTTGTGCCCGGCGGCGACGACCTGGCCGTCGCGCACCAAGGCGCTGCCGATGGGGATACCGCCCTCGGCTAAGCCTTGGCGCATCTCGGCGATGGCGGCCTGCATTCCGGCGTCTAGTTCGTTGGGTTCCATTACAGAATCATTAGCCGAAAAAAGTCGCGGAGAACACAAAAAGGAGAGGAAGGAAGGGCCCGCGAAACCCGCGAAAAGACGCGAAAGAAGGGCAAAAAGAAGGAAGGATTTTGTTTTCTGGTCTTTCTTTCGCGTCTTTTCGCGGGTTTCGCGGGCATCAATTCTGACCCGGCCGCCCCGCGATGACTAGCGCGCCGAGGAGAATGAGGCCGCCGCCGAGCCACTCGCGCCAGGTGAGGCGTTCTCCGAGGAACAGCGCGGCAAGGAGCAACGTGAACGGCACGGAGAGTTTGTCCACGGGGGCGACCTGCGCGGCGGTGCCCCGCGAGAGGGCGCGAAAGTAGCACAGCCAGCTCGCGCCGGTGGCCAGGCCCGAGAGGGTCAGGAACAGCCACCCGCGCGGGGGCAGGGTCCGCAGCGCGCCGGCACCCCCCGCGCCCAGCGCCACGGCCCAGGCGAAGATCAGCACCACCACGGTGCGGACGGCCGTGGCGACGTTGGCGTCCACCGGCGGGCCGGCGCCGGGGGAGACTCCCGCTTTCGCCAGGATGGCCGTGAGCGCGGCAAACGCGGCCGAGAGTAGTGCCCAGGGGAGCCAGCCTTGCACGGGTAAGGAGCGCGGACCGTTAACCGAAAACGTTACCCGGTGGGCGGGCCCCCGGCGCCATCGGGCCGGGTGAGGGCGCCAGCCGGCCAGAGGTCCATCAGCCCCACGGAGCGGAAGCGGAACAGGAGGAGAAAGGTGGCGGGGGCGCCCAGGCCGAGGCGGCCGGCGAGGGCGCGCAGGTCCGCGCGGCCGTTGACCTGCCGGGCGAAGGCGGCCTCCAGGTCCGTCAGGTGGAGCCGGCGGATGACGGCGTAACCTTCCCGCGTGTAGGCCGGCACGCCGTCGAACCGCTCGGAGCCGTCCCCCGGTTCGGGCAGGTCTTCCGGGCGCAGGCGGCGCAGGGTGCCCAGCAGCCAGTCGTCCAACCCCCCGAGGTCCGGGGCCGGCGCGGGGGAGGGAGCGGCGGGAGGTCGCTCGGGCAGGCGGCGCACGAAATCCGGCAACCCGGCGAGGCGCTCGAACTCGAAGTCCAGCCGGGGCCGGGTCCAGAGCCGGGCGAAGAGCCGTTGGCCGTGGTCATCCGCCCACCGCCACGCCTCCGCCTCCGGGGACCGCCCGGCGGCGAGGAGCGCGAGGGCCGGGGGGCAACCCGTGGCGCGCTGCTCGCGCCGGAGGGCCTCGACCAGGTCGGCGGGGGGCGGCGGGGAGTCGGCTCCCCCGTAGAGGTCCGGGTCGCGCGTGGTGACGAGGGCCACCTTGCCGGCGCGCAGGTAAACCTCCGTCGGGGAGGCCGCCGCGCCATCCCCCCCGGCTGGGACCGTGAAGCGCAGGACGCCCAGGTGGTGCGCCTCGGCCGCGGCGAGGAGGGCAGTTTTCAGGGAAAAATTCGCCGTCGTGCCGCGGAACGCGATGCGGTTGACGTCCGCCCCCGGGTCGGCCGGGCGAGGGGAAGGCGGCTCCGGCAGTCGCAAGCGCGCGCGGTTCCGGGCCTGGCATCGCGGCATCCGCGAGATG
>CAXTFX010000622.1:0-2513 GCA_964243185.1 uncultured Chthoniobacterales bacterium | reverse complement strand
GGTTCCGGCCGCCGCTGCCCCCGCACCCGCGCCGCGTCCGGCCGCGCCGACCCCGGCCGCCCCGGTGCCCGTCGCCGCGAGCGCGGCCGACCAGCGCATTCCGCTCACGTCCATGCGCCGGACCATCGCGGACCGGCTCCTGCAATCCAAGACGACCATCCCGCACTTCTACCTGCGCCTGGAAGTGGACGCCGCACCGCTGACCAAACTGCGGGCGGAGGTCAACGCCGGCGAGGGAACAGACGGCAACAAGTTCAGCGTTAACGACTTCATCCTGAAGGCCACGGTCGCCGCCCTGCGCCGCCACCCGAAGGTGAACGCCTCGTTCCAGGGCGACGCCGTCGTGCAGTTCGGCTCCGTGAACCTGGCCGTGGCCGTGGCCGTCGAGGATGGTCTCGTGACCCCGGTTATCCGGGACGCGCAGGTGAAGTCGTTGCGAGACATCTCCGTCGCGGTGAAGGACTTGGCGGCCCGGGCCCGTTCCAAAAAGCTCAAACCGGAGGAATATCAGGGCGGCACGTTCACCGTTTCCAACCTCGGCGCCTACGGCATTGAGAACTTCGACGCCATCATCAACCCGCCCCAAGCCGCCATCCTCAGCGTCGGCGCCCTGGTGAAAAAGCCCGTCGTCAACGGCCAGGACGAGATCGTGGTGGGTCAGCGGATGGCCATCGGGTTGAGCTGCGACCACCGCGTCGTGGACGGCGCCATCGGCGCGGAGTTCCTGGCGACGCTGCGGAAGATGATCGAGAACCCGATGCTGATGCTGGTCTGACCTTGTAGCGGCGGTCTGTGACCGCCGGGTTCATCCCCAGAGTTCGGAAATCTGGCGGTCACAGACCGCCGCTACCGGTTGGCTAAGTGAATGCCATCCGTGGCTGAACAACCCGTCGCGTTGTGCGACGTTCGGCCCCTATGGCTTCTTATGATTTGATCGTGATCGGTGGCGGCCCCGCGGGCTACGTCGCCGCCATCCGCGCGGCGCAGCTCGGCAAAAAGGTCGCCTGCGTGGAACGCGAGCGCGCCGGCGGCACCTGCCTGAACTGGGGTTGCATTCCCACCAAGTCCCTCCTGCGTAACGCCGAGCTATATCACCTGATGAACAAGCGAGCGGCCGAGTTCGGGTTCGCGTTCGACAACCTGCGCTTCGATTGGGACAAGATCATCGGCCGCAGCCGCGGCGTGGCTGACAAGCTGGCCGGCGGCATCGAGTTTCTCTTCAAGAAGCACAAGATTGACTACGTGCGCGGCGAAGGCAGCCTCCAGGACGCCGGGCACGTCGTCAGCAAGGCCGCCGACGGCAAGGAAACCACGCTCGAAGCCGCCAAGGTGATGATCGCCACCGGCACCGTCGCCCGCGCGCTGCCAAACCTGCCCTTCAACGGCACCACCGTCGTCGGCAGCCGCAAGGCGATGGTCCTGCCCAAGCAGCCCAAACGGCTGCTCATCCTCGGCGCCGGCGCCATCGGCGTGGAGTTCGCGTATTTCTTCAACAGCTTCGGCACCGAAGTGACACTGTTGGAAATGATGGACCGGATCCTGCCCGTCGAGGACGACGAGATCAGCGCGACGCTCCAGAAGAGTTTCACCAAGCAGGGCATCCGGGTGATGACCGGCACCAAGGTCGAGCACACGGAAGCGGACGCCAACGGCGTGCGGCTCACGGCCAAGGACCCCAAGGGCAAGGAGGTCAAACTGGAAGGCGACGTGCTGCTGGTGGCCATCGGGGTCAGCCCCGTGCTGCCCGGCGGGCTGGAGATCAAGCTCAACGCGCGGGGTTACATCGAAACCGACGCCACCTACCAGACGAACGTCCCCGGCGTGTATGCGACGGGCGACATCATCGGGCCGCCCTGGCTGGCCCACGTCGCCAGCTACGAGGCCGTCCAGGCGGTCGAGGGCATGTTCGACGGCAAGACGCCCCGGAAGGTGGAAACGTTCCCCGGCTGCACCTACTGCCACCCGCAGGTCGCCAGCGTGGGCCTGACGGAGCGGGCCGCGAAAGAAAAAGGGATCGCCTACAAAGTCGGCAAATATCCGTTCCAGGCCAACGGCCGCGCGCTCGCGGTCGGAGACAGCGAGGGCTTCGTGAAGCTGATCCTCGGGGAGAAACACGGCGAGGTCCTGGGCGCGCACATCGTCGGACCGGAGGCCACGGAGCTGATCGCGGAGCTTGGCCTAGCGGTCAAGTTGGAGGCCACCCACGAGGATATCGAGGCGACCATCCACGCGCACCCGACGTTGTCCGAAGCCGTGCACGAAGCCAACGGCGCGGCCTACGGGATGGCGATTCACATCTGACCGAAACCCCGCGCCGGACGGACGCGGAAGTGGCAGTTCACAGGCCGCGGGAGGGGCGTTGCGACCTTGTGAACAACACTGTTAATAATTCCAATAACTTCCGGCGCGGGGTAGGTCCGGCTGAACACGGCCGCCCACCGCAGAAAGCTGGCGACGGGGACGTTTCGCGTGGCGTGAATCAATAAAACGCGCTATTGATGGCCGGCGAACAT
>CAXTFX010000621.1:0-2514 GCA_964243185.1 uncultured Chthoniobacterales bacterium | reverse complement strand
ATGCTCTGGAAAGGATTCGAACCTTCACGGGTTACCCCACACGGTCCTGAGCCGTGCGCGTCTGCCAGTTCCGCCACCAGAGCCTGCGGGACCCGGAGCCTACCGAACCGCACCCGGCCCCGCAACCCTGAATTTCGGGACTTTCAGGCCGCCGTGGACGAGGCGGTGGCCGGCTCGCCCTGGGCGGGGCGCCGCGCGGCGGGGGGGACGGCCCCCTGGTGAAGGATGCGCCGGTAGAGCGCCAGGGTGTCGGCCACCATGCGGTCGGCGTCGAAATGGGTATGGACCCGCTCGCGGGCCCCCGCGCCGAGCCGGGCGCGCAGGGGGGCATCACCCAGGAGCCGGTCAATGGCCCCGGCCAGCGCCCCCTCGTCGCACGGCTCGACGGTGATCCCGGTTTCCCCGTCGCGGGAAACGTCCGGCACGCCGGAGGGTAAGCGAGTGTTGATGACGGGCTTGCCGCAGGCCATCGCCTCTAGTTGGACGATGCCGAAGGCCTCGGAGCGCGCCGTGCTGGGCAGGATGAACACGTCGCAGGCGTGGTAGTAGGGCCGCAGGTCCGCCACGTCGCCAAGTAGTTCCACCCGGCGCTCCGGGCCGAGCCGGGCGGCGAGCGCCTCCAGGGGCCCGCGCAGCCGCCCCTCCCCCGCGAGCAGGAGCGTCACCGGCGGCCGGACGAGGCTCATGGCGCGCATGAGGTATTCAAAGCCCTTGTAATAGACCAGCCGGCCGACGGCCAGGAGCAGCGGGCGGCCGTCCGCGGCGTGGCGCGCCCGCACGGCGGCCACCTCTGCGGGGTCCGTGTCGGCGAAATCCGCCGGGTGGATGCCGAAGGGGATGGTCACGCAGCGGGCCCGATGGCGGGCGAGGACAGGCGAGTGCCGCGCCAGGCCCGGCGAGGCGGTGATGATGGCCCGCGCGCGGCGCAGGGCGGCGTGCTGGATCGGGCTGATCAACCGCCCGAGCACGCGCTGGCGGACGATGTCGGAGTGGTAGGTGAGCACCAGCCGGCCGCGGAACCCGCTGGCGAGGTAGGCCACGAGCGCCGTCGGATGCGGGCTGTGGACGTGGAGGATGTCCGCCCGGGAGTGCCGCAGGACGCCCAGGAGCCGGGGGCACACGGGCGCGCCGGCCACCTTGAGGGCGGTGCCCAGGCGCCGCAGCGGCACGCCGCCGGGTTTACCCTTCGCGGAGCGGGAACCCTCGTTGGCGACGACGACCTGGAGGTCCACCTCGCCGCTACGCACCAGGCCGCGGGCGAGCATCTCCAGGTGGGTTTCGATGCCGCCGCGCACGGGCGGGTAATACTTGCCAACCTGCAAAACGCTGATTTTTCTCTGGCGCACCTTGTTGATCGTTTTCGGGGGGGTGGGTCACGGGCTCGCCGGCGCGCAGGCACTATGGCGGGGGAGGATCGCTTGGTAAACCTCCGCCACGGCCTCCGCGGTGGGTTCCCAACGAAAACGTTCCGCGCGCGCCCGGCCCCGGGCCCGCCGCTGCGCCCAGGCCGCGGGCCGGTCGGCGCGCTCCCCGAGCAGGTCCAGCGCCCGGGTGGCCCAGGTTGCGGGGTCCCCCGCGGGGGCGTAGGCCACGGCCGACCCGCCGACCTCGCGCAGGGCGGGGAGGTCGGTGGCGAGCACGGGCAACCCGCCGGCGAGGGCCTCCGCCACGGGCAGACCAAACCCCTCCGCGTCGGAAGGTTGCAGGAGCAGGGCGGCCCGTCGGTAGGCCGCCGCGAGCTCCCCGGCGGGGAGCCGGGGCAGGGTCGTGACGGCCTCCCCCACCCCGAGCTTCCCCGCAAGCGCCGCCTGCGCCGGGGTCCATGCCGGACCGACCCGCAGGAGCCGGGCGCCGGGGCGGACGCGGCGCACGCGGGCGAAGGTTTCCAGGAGCACGTCCAGCCGCTTGCGCGGGACGTTGCTGCCGACATGGAGGAAGTCGAAACCCCCCGGGGCGGCCCCCGCCGCGCGCAGCCGCCCGTCCAGCGCCGTTTCCGCCGCGAGCGTGGGCGGGCGCCAGTGGGCGGGGTCCAGGCCGTTGGGCGTCACCGAGATCCGCCCGGCCGGGAGCAGCCCGCGGGCGAGCAGCGCGTCGCGGGTCGCCGCGGAGACGCAGAAGACGTGCGCCGCGCGGCGCAACCCGCCCAGGATGCACGCCGTCATGGCCCGGAAGACCGGCCCGCGCCGCCGGCGTTCGGCCGGGTCCAGCACGGAGCCGAAGGTGTCCAGGTCATGGCAGGTCACGACCGCGCGGCCGGCGGGCAGGACGTGGAGCAGGTGGGCGTAGGAGTGGTCGGCCAGGTGGAACAGGTCGAGCTCGCCCCGCCGGGCCAGCAGGTGCGCGCCGTAGCGGACGAAGCGGTTGAACAGCCGGACCGGCGCGCCGGGCGGCCCGTCCCCCCGCGCCGCCAGCCACATCGCCGGCCGGAGGAGGTCCACCCGCCACCCGGCCGGCAGGGCGGCGGGCAGGTGCGCGGCGAGACCCTCCGCCACGCGGTCCATGCTCGGCCAGCCC
>CAXTFX010000620.1:0-2527 GCA_964243185.1 uncultured Chthoniobacterales bacterium | reverse complement strand
AATCGTCCTCGGCAAAATAGACATACTCGGATGCTTTCTGCTCCAAAAGGAGTTAGACCTGCTTGTCAAAGGTGACCCCGTATACTGCGTTCTCCACCGGGACGAAGGTAATGTCGGTTGAATCGAAATACTTCTCGAACATTCTCCGATAAATTCCAGGACAACTATCCAGCACGACCCAACATTTAATCCTGAGCCCATCGAGAGATCGCACGAATGAACCCAGGCACAACTGGGCCAACGCAATTTTATCGTCTTCATGAATCGGCGGGGTTCTACCCATGCCGGGAAAGATTCGGTAAGCTATTGCAAGATCATAGGAGGACATGCTGTTGATATTGCCAGCGCTACCTTGTGGCCCCCAAGGTGCAGCGGCCCGTTTGCCACTGTAGAATCGGTCGGATCGCACCGGGCAAGCTGCCCGCAAAAACACCCCTGGCCGTATCTAAAGCTGAACTCTCCAGCACGTTGAACGCAACAACGTGACGCTCGAACAGGTGCAGGAGGTGCGCGTCGAGTCTGCTGAGCGCGATCGAGACATAGTGCATACCGATGTTGAGAAAGTTCCCCGGCAGCCAGGCAACGCTGCGGTAATGACCACGCGGACGCGGCGCGAGGACCCACTCCTCCTCCAGATTAATCGTGAGAAAAATCTGTATGCCCTCCGCGTTGTGCAGGTGCAAACTTGGCGTGAAAATTGCGCCATCCTCGTGGACTTCGTATTCGATTTCGATCCCCACTTTACGTCGCACATCCACGCTGGAGATAGGTTTTGAAGTCTCATCCACAACTCCTACTTTGAGCAGCCGGACCGTTTTGTCTCCAGGTGCTCGTGCAGGATTGCTCCAACTCTTCGTCCCCCACGAGGCATCCTCGCTGTGCAGATATTGTCTCGCAACGTCAGCAACATTCCCCGTGTGAATGATTTTACCCTGCTTCAAGAGCAATGCCATAGTGCATAGTTGGGTGATCGCACCCATATTGTGGCTGACAAAGAGCACCGTTCTGCCTTCCCCTTTGGCTACGTCCTGCATCTTGCCCAGGCACTTCTTCTGGAACTCGGCGTCACCTACCGCCAGCACCTCGTCCACGATGAGGATCTCGGGCTCTAAGTGGGCCGCGACGGCGAAGGCCAGCCGCACATACATCCCAGACGAATAGCGCTTGACCGGCGTGTCCAGGAAGCGCTCCACCTCGGCAAAGGCCACGATCTCCTCGAACTTGGCGCGGATCTCCTGCCGGCCCATGCCGAGGATGGCCCCGTTCAGGTAGATGTTCTCTCTCCCGGTGAGTTCGGGGTGAAAGCCGGTGCCCACCTCCAGCAGGGAGGCCACCCGGCCGCGGAGCGTCACCCGGCCTTCGGTGGGCTCGGTGATGCGGCTGAGGATCTTCAAGAGCGTGCTCTTGCCGGCGCCGTTGCGCCCGATGATGCCCACCACCTCCCCGGCGGCCACGCGGAAGCTGACGTCCTTCAACGCCCAGAAACTTTCCTCCTCCGACTCGGTCCCGTTGCGGTTTCGGCGGGTCAGCATCCGGCGCGCACCTTCGTTCAGGCTCTCGCGCAGGGTGCGGTAGCGCCCCACCCCGCCGCCGGAGCCGCGGCCGAGGTGGTAGCGTTTGCCGAGGCCATCAACCTCGATGATCGGACGGTCAGACATGCGGGATGCTTCGGGAACCGGGACGGGATAAAATCGGTGGGCACCAGGGCGGTCGCCTCCCGCGGGGTGAGCGAACCCGGCTACCTTCGGGACGGGCCGGCGCAAACTCAAGGGGGAACACCCGCGGTCCGTGATGCCGGAGGCATGATCCGTGAAGGACCCGGCGGGTTCTAAAACGCCTCGAACGGCAGCACCGGCGCCAGCAGGCCGGGGCGGGCGGCGATCCAGAAGGGGGACTCGCTCAGGCCGCCGCGCACGCCGAAACCGATGGTGGGGGCATGCACGTCCGGCTGGCAGAGCCAGGTGCGAAAGTGCAGGGCGGCCAGGAGTTCCAAGCGGTAGTCCCCCTCGTTGAGCAGGTGCGCGGGCAGGCGCGCGCGCAGGCGGTTGGGGCCGGGGACGATCTTGGGCCAGCGCGCGGGGGCGGTGTCGGTTTGCAGGCTCCAGAACATGAGCTGGCCGGCGAGGTTGTAGATGGCGAAGCCGACGACCAGCGCCGGGTCGGCCCGCTCGGCGTAGCCCTCGACGACGACCTCCAGCTCCTCGTCGGCGCGGGCCTCGCGCGCGAGCGTGGCGCCGGAGCCGTCGCGCAGTTCCAGGCGGGTGGGGCGAAAATACGGGTTGGCGAACGGGTTCTGGCTGTCCGTGGGCTCCTGCCACGTCGTCTGCGCGGCGCCGGCCTGGAGGTAGGAGGAGATGATCTCCGTCGTCGGCCCGTGCCCCTCCAACCGGCCGCCGCGCAGGAGCAGGCAGCTCTGGCAGAGGTTCTGCACGGCGTTCATCTGGTGGGAGACGAAGAGCACGGTGCGCCCCTGGCTCTTGGCCACCTGGTCCATCTTGCCCAGGCACTTCTTCTGGAACTCGGCGTC
>CAXTFX010000619.1:0-2530 GCA_964243185.1 uncultured Chthoniobacterales bacterium | reverse complement strand
CGCCCGCCCCGCCCCCTACTGCCGCCGGCCGCCACCCCCGATTTCATGCAGCCCATCCACGGAAACGTCAGCGTTCAATTTCACTACTCCGTTCACTTCACCACCGACCTGTTCGCACCGGGTAACGACCTGTTTCGCCGCGTGGTGGCCCGCCCGGAAGCGGGGGACGGCGACGGCACTCCCCGGCGGCCGGCGCGCGTCCTGTTCGTCGTGGACCAGGAGGTGGAAACCCACCGGCCCGTGGTCGCGGCGATCCAGGCGTATTTCGAGCGGCACCGCGACACGCTGGCGCTGGCCGGCCCGCCGCTGCTCCTGCCCGGCGGCGAGCGGGTCAAGAACGAGCCGGCGCACGTGCTCACCGTGCAGCGGGCGGTGAACGACACCGGGCTGGACCGCCATTCCTACCTCGCGGTGGTCGGCGGCGGCGCGCTCCTGGACCTCGCCGGGTATGCCGCCGCGACCGCCCACCGCGGCATCCGCCTGCTGCGTATCCCGACGACCACGCTCTCGCAGAACGACTCCGGCGTGGGCGTGAAAAACGGCATCAACGCCTTTGGCAAGAAGAACTTCATCGGCACCTTTGCCCCCGCGTGGGCGGTGCTAAACGACCTGCGTTTCCTCGAAACCCTGCCCGACCGCGAATGGCGCAACGGCATCGCCGAGGCGGTGAAGGTCGCCCTCATCAAGGACGGCGCGTTCTTCGACCAACTCGAGGACGACGCCCCGCGCCTCGCCGCCCGCGACCTGCCCGCGATGGGCCGGCTGATCCACCGTTGCGCCGAGCTGCACGTCCGCCACATCTGCGCGGGCGGCGACCCCTTCGAGATGGGGTCGTCCCGGCCCCTGGACTTCGGCCACTGGTCGGCGCACAAGCTGGAACAGCTCTCCAACTACCACCTCCGGCACGGCGAGGCGGTCGCCGTCGGGCTGGCGCTGGACGCCACGTATTCGCACCTCCAGGGCTGGCTGCCGGAGCGGGCTTGGCGCCGCGTGCTGGACGTGCTGACGGCCGTGGGCTTCGCGCTGTATCAACCGGAACTCAGCCGCCCCGAGGTGTTCGAGGGCCTGCGCGAGTTTCGCGAGCACCTCGGCGGAGAACTCACGATCCAGATGCTGCGCGGGATCGGCGAGGGCTTCAACGTTCACGTCATTGACGAGGCGCTGATGCGCCGCGCCGTGCTCGTTCTGCAAACGACGGTGGAGCAACCGCCGTCCCGCCTGAGCCTCGGCTACCGGGACCAGCCCCAACCCGCCCGCCCCGCGCTGGCCCCGGCGGCGTGACCGTCGGCGCCGGAGGTGGATTCTCACCCGGCGTTGGCAACCCGTCAGGTTTTCTACATGAGTTCCCCCGGGGTCCCCACGGATGCTTCCGGCCTCGAAGCCGTCCGCGGGCTGGTGCCGTTGTTCCGGGAACTGAACGACCTCAAGCGCGTCCGGGTCGCCGGCCGTGGCCCGGGTGGTTCGCTCGCCGAGAGGTTGTTCCGCCGCGCGTGGGCCCGGCTGGCGCGGGGCGAAACGCCGACGGCCGTGGCCCTGGGCGAAACCGCGCACGCCGTCGCCGCCGCCCGGCTCGCCGGGGTGGACGCCCGCGTGCTGGCCGGGGCCGGGCTGCCCCCCGTGGTGCGACGCGAAATCCTCCGCCGCGGCTTCGACGCCGTGGCCGCCCCGCTGGACCCGGACCTGGCGAACGCCCTGCGTGACGCCCTCGACCCGGAGCCGTCACCGGACCGTCCCGCGCCCGACGACGACCCCGCGACGCCGCCCTTCGTCGCCCTCCTCGCCGCCCAACCCCGCGCGGGCGCCACCCGGCCCGGCCGCCCGCGCGTGGTGCTCGAGCCCGCGGAGAACCACGCCGAGCACTGCGCCGTCGTCGCCGTCCAGGGCGTGCTCGCCGCGCCGCTCTTCGGGGCCGACCCCGCCCGCCCGTTCCTCGTCGGCCTGGCCCACCACCTCCACAACGCCCGCCTGCCCGACGCCGGGGACGCGGGTGACGCCCTGCTCGGTGAGCACCTGCGGCCCGTCGTGGAAACCTTCCGCGCCGCCGCCCTGGCGGAGTTGCCCGAACCGTTGCGCGACCTGGCCCGCGCCTCGCTCGACGCCGTGTTCCGCGCCGACACCCCGGAAGCCCGCTCCTTCCAGACCGCCGACGTGCTCGACCGGGTCTTGGAGATGGACTGGCACGCCCGCGCCGCGGCGTTCACGCTCGACGTGGCCCTCGGCGAGATGGACATCGTGCACCCCGGCCCGGTGCAGGCGTTCCAACTCGAAATCCTCCGCGCGGCGGGCCTGACGGCCTGAGGAAAACGGGGACCCACGTTTTGTCCGCAGATTACGCAGGTTAAACGCAGATTATTTTTCAAGGGTGGATAAAGGCCGGGAGACGCCGTTACCCCAAACTCCGAACCCCTTGCCTAAAATCTGCGTCAAATCAGCGTAATCTGCGGACAAAGATGACCTCGCCCCCCCCGCCTGACCCCGCCGTCGTCCGCTGGCGCCTCGTCGGCTGCGGCTGGGTCGCGCGGGACTACGT
>CAXTFX010000618.1:0-2536 GCA_964243185.1 uncultured Chthoniobacterales bacterium | reverse complement strand
GCTCGAAGGCGGCCGTCGGCGCGCGCAGCACGGCGCCGGCGGCGGGGCGGGGTTCGACGGCGTCGGCCCCGGCCGGTTTGCCCGCCCCCTCGGCGTCCTCCCGCGGACCCTTGGCCGTCGCGGCGTTTTCCCCCGTGACCAGCAGTTGGGCCGCCGGCCCGGCGGGAACGGCCTTGGCCGCGACGACGGGCGCGGCCCGCGGGACGGGCGGGGGAGTTTTCCCGGACTGCGCCCCGGCCGGCCGGGCGGGGGCGAGGAGGGCGAAGCCCACGAGCAGAGCCGCGAACGGACGGGGGAAGGTGCCGCGCATGGGGCAAGTCTGCCGGAACCCCGGCGCGGCGGCGAGGTGAAATTTGCGGGGTCCGGCGCAAGGTCCCGGGGAGCGAACCACAGTTGTCGGGTCGGCCCCCCGGTCCGAGCGGGGGGAGTGGTATCGTCCGCCCAGCCGTCGGGTTAAGGATCAACCCCGCCGCCCGTCGCCCGATGCCCTCCCCGAAATCCCCCCCGCGCCCTCTCGCCGGCCGCCTTCTCCGCCGTGGTCTCGTGGTTCTCGCCGTGCTCGGCGCCGCCTGCCACCCCGCGCCCGCGCCCGTCCGCCGCACGGCGCTCGAACCGGCGGATTGGAGCGCCTTCAAGCAACTTTTCCTGCGGCCGGAAGGTCGGGTCATTGACCCGGAAAACGGCAACGTTTCCCACTCCGCGGGGCAGGGTTTCGGGATGGCGCTGGCGGAGGCCTACGACGACCGCGCGAGCTTTGACCGGCTCTGGAACTGGACGCGCGCCAACCTCCAGACCCGCGCGGAGGACAAGCTCCTCTCCGCGCGCTGGCGCCCGGACGCCGACGACCCCGTCCGGGGCCGCGTGGACGAGCCCAACAACGCCTCCGAAGGCGACGTGCTCACGGCCTGGGCGCTGGCCCGCGCCGGGGTGCGCTGGCGGGAGCCGGCCTACGCGGGGGCGGCCCTCGCCCTGTGCCGGGAGGTGCGCGCGAAGCTCATCCGCCCGAGCCCGGTCGGCCCCGTGCTCCTGCCGGGCGTCGCGGGCTTCGAGCAGCCGCCCGCGCCGCCGGGGCGCCTGGCGGGCACGCTGGTGCTCAACCCGTCGTGTTGGGTGTTCCCGGCGTTCCCCGAGCTTTACCGCCTCGACCCCGACGCCGTCTGGCCGGGGCTCCAGGGGTCCGGCTCGGCGCTGCTGCGCGCGGCGCGTTTCGGCCCCGGCGAGCTGCCGGCGGACTGGGTGGAGAGCCCCGCCGGCACGCCCGCGTTCGCCCTGGACAAGCGGATGGGCATCCGGCCCGCGGGGGACCCGCCCGTGTTTGGCGCCGACGCCGGGCGCGTCCCGCTCTACCTGCTCTGGAGCGGGCGCGACCCGAACGACGAGCTGCTCGCGCCCTTCCACCGGTTCTGGGGCCGCTACGAGCTGCCCGAGCAGGCGCCCGCCGCCGTGAACGTCGAAACCGGGCAGCGTGTCGGCCCCGAGAACGGCCCGGCCGGCGCGGCGTTGCTCGGCCGCTGGCTGCTCAACCTGCCCGAGCCGCCCGGCCCCCCGCGGGTGACGCCCAACCTTCGCGACGGCTACCGTTCCAGCGCGCTGATGCTGCTCACCCGCGTGGCCCGGTCGGAGGCGCCCCGGTAGGTCAGCCCTGCCCGCTTTCCCGGAGGTAACGTTCCCACGCCCGCCACGCCCCCGCGCCGTCTCCGGCGGCCAGGCGCAGCCGGGCTTCCAGGTAGGCGAGGTAAGCCGGGGCGCCCGGGAGTTTGGACAACGCCCCCAGCGTCCGCAGGGCGTCCTCCCGGCGGCCCTCCGCGGCGGATTGTTCCCGGAACAGCCGCAGACCCCGCGCGAAGTCCCCCGGGGCGCGCCGGAAGTCCTCGGCCGCCCGCGCCAGGTCGCCGGCGGGGCCGGCGGGGCCCGCGTGGAGGAGGAGGGGCGGCAGCTCGGGCGGGCGGGCGAATTGCTCCGCCACCCGGCAGGCCCCCGGGGCGTCGCCGCCGCTCACCAGTGCGTCGGCCCATTCGCGCCAGCCGACCGCCTGCCAGGCCGGGTGCCGCCGCATGGCGGCGTTCAGCTCGGCGGGGTCGCCGTGGCGCGCCCACTGGCGCAGGAAGCGGCGCAGGCGGGCCGGGTCCGCGGCGTGCCGGGAAAGGTCCGGGTCGGCGGCGAGCACGTCGTCCAGCCACGGCCAGACCTCGGCGGGCGGGGCGTTCTCCAGGAACGCCAGCTCCAGCGCGGGTTCGCGGCGGGCCAGGGCGTCCAGCCCGGGGCGCAGCGCCGGGTCGGCCGCGTGGTGGGAAAGGGCGTCGGCCAGGGCGCGTTCGCCCAGGGCGGGGTCACGGCGGAACGTTTCCTCGATGGCCGCGAGCGCGGCGTCCGGGTGGCGGCCCTCGGCGAGCCAGAGGGCGGCCTCGTGGGCGGGCAGGCGGGGGTCGAGCGGTTCGAGCTCCCGCGCCCGCCGGAAGTCGGCCCGGGCATCGTCGGGCCGGCCGGCGTTCACGAGGGCAAAACCGAGGTCCCGGCGGACGCCCCAGTCCCGGGG
>CAXTFX010000617.1:0-2536 GCA_964243185.1 uncultured Chthoniobacterales bacterium | reverse complement strand
CGATGCGGGCCGTGTGGAAGCGGGCCTCCACGCCCTCGATCTTGACGCCGCCCTCACCAGCGGGAGGCGGACCGCGCGCTCGCCGCGCTCGACCTGACCAACCTACAGTTCATGACGCTGGCCCTGACCGCCTGGCTGGGCCGCGCGGGCGAGGCGGTGACGCAGTCGGAGGTCTCGCGCGCGGGCGACATCCAACCCATGCAGGTATCGCACATGCTGAAAACGTTGTAAAGCAAAGCTTTAATCACCAGGGTTCGCAGCGCGGCGGACGTGCGCGCCAAGCAGATCGAAATCACCGCCGCCGGCCTGGCGGCGCTCGGCCGCGCGCTGCCGTTGATGATCGTGGTGCAGCGGCGGCTCTTCGGCGAAGCGGGAAGCCCCGGCGGCAGCCTGCTGATGGCCCTCCGGCGCCTCGACGATGAACGTGCGGACGGGGCGAAGCGGGCTTCCCGGGAGTAGGGGTCGCCGGTGCCCCGCCCCGGGTGGGCGAGCGTCGGCCAACACGGCTCGCGCGCACCGGGGACGGACGCCCGGTCCGTGCGCGTCTCCCGTAGGGGGGACACCGCGAGAAAAGTTGCCCGTGAGAAACCGGGGAATTTCGTCTTCACGCCGACGGTGGCGCCGCCGTCCCGCCGCGCCTGCCGGTAGCGGCCGACGTGTTCCTCCTCCCGGTCGCCCCGCCCGGCCGCGTCGCGTTCGAGCTCCTCGTCGGACTTTCTGCCGCTGTTGCTCTTCGGTGTTGCCATTTAGGGTCGCGCTCAGGTTGGAGCACTCCCGCTGGCAAGCGAAACCGGAGCAAGGTCACGCCGGGGTTGCGAACCTGGAGGGCGTGCCTGCCGACCAGGTTGCACCGGGGATCACTTTCCATGTCGCCCCTCCGCGGCAGCGAAGCGCGGATTGGCCCCCGCCGGTGCCGCATCCCGTCACCCGCCGGCCCTTTCTCCCATCCTCTTCGGATTATCGTTCCCGCCTCTCGACCGGCCTGCAATCTGCTCTTCCTCAACAAACATCCGGGAATAACCGTTGCGGTCCTTGACAGGACCGCTACACTGCCGCCCGCGCGCTTGGCCCGTCGTCTGCTCACCCTACTTCCATGAACACCGCCACTCCCCGTCTTCGCCTCGCCGCCGTCCTGTTCGGGGCCGCGACGCTCGCCGTTGTTTCCGCGACCGTGCTCGCGCCCAACGCCGCCCGCGCCCAGACCGCCGTCACTGACCCCGTCGGCTACCTGTCCATCCCGCTGCCGGCGAATTCGGACACCTTCGTGTCCATCCCCTTCACCCGGCCCGCCGAGTTCACCGGCGCCGTCGCCTCGGTTTCGGGTGGCACCATTACCCTGAGCGGCACGCCGGGCTTCACCGCCAACGGGTTCGCCCCCCTCGGCGCCGTCGCGCCAAACGACGGGCACAAGACCTACTACGTCATCATCGGGCCGAAGAACGTCGCGCTGACCCCGACCCTGAGCGTCACCAATGCTTCCGCCACCGCCACCGCCAGCGCCGCGCTCCCCACCGACCTGCTCGCGGGCGATACCGTGACCGTCGCCGGCTACACCTTCACGGTGTCGGCGGTGAGCGGCACGACCCTGACGCTCGACCGCGTTTACCCCGGCACGACCGCCAGCGGCCAGGCCGCCACGTATAACCATTCCCCCAGCGAGGGCCGCTTCTACACCGTCACTACGAACGACGCCGGCAGCCTGACGGTGAACCTCAACGGTGACAGCCTGGCTAACGTCACCGCCGGCACGCAGGTCAGCGTGATTCCGTATTGGACGCTGGGGACAACCTTTCCGGCTACAGACGCGGGAAACTCTTTTTTCGCCTCTTCTAGTCCGCTCGCACTTACGATGGAGTTGTTGTTTCCAGACTATGCAACACCGGGCACTAATATTCCGCCGGCGTTCACTTACTTCTTTTATAACGGTGCATGGCGCCAGTTTGGACAATCTATCGCCACCAGTTATGATGACACTGTCATGCTCCCAGATGGCTTCATTACGGTTCGTAACAACACTACAAACGCTGCCAATTTCAAGCCTATTGGTTCTGTTCTTACCAAGCGAGAAACTGTTGTTTTGGGGACTCAATCTAATAAGAAGCAAGACAATTTTGTTTCGCTCATACGTCCTGTGCCCGTGAGTTTGAAAGACTCAGGGTTAATTAACAGTGGAGCGTTCGTGGCGAGCACCTCGCCGCTTTTTCTTCAGGACGAACTCTACGTCTATAACAACAATGCTCCTGGTCAACGCAAGGCTCCGACCGCTACCTACTTCGTTTACAATAATGCTTGGCGTTTATTTGGAAACCCAATCACCGAGGATCATGGCGCCGACATCGCATTCGGCGCTGGAGTTGGAACCGTTATTCGCAAAAATTCTTCCACCACTACGAGCTTCTGGGTCAATGCGCCGACATACTGATTTTTGAAGTTTTATCATAGAATTTGACCTATGAAAGAAAACTTTTTCACAACATCGTTGGCGACGGTTGCAATTGCTATCCTGCTCACCAGCACGGTCAAAGCGGATGTCCGC
>CAXTFX010000616.1:0-2541 GCA_964243185.1 uncultured Chthoniobacterales bacterium | reverse complement strand
GCGCCCGCCGCCGGGGTCGGGGGTGAACCCGCCGCCGAACGACGGCGCGCGGGGGGGGGTCGCCCGCGTGGGGACGACGACGGCGGGGGTGGGCGCGGGCGTCGGGGTCGGCGCGGGCGTCGGTGCCTCGATGATGACGGGCGCCGGGATGACGGGAGGGGCCAGCGGGGACGCGGGCGGCTCGGCGGCGCGGGTGGCGGGCGGCGTTAAGCTCCACCCGCAGGCCAGGGCGAGCAGGGTCCGGGAAAGGGACGAAGGAGGGACGGCAGGTTTCACGGCGCCCGGAGGTTAGAAAAAACCGGCGCCAGGGAGCAAGCCCGTTCTGCCGGGGGGCGAAAAAATTTGGTTGCCAACGGGCGTGACCCTTCCGTAGAACGGCTCCCGCCATGTGGTATTCCCACCCGCACCGCCCCCGCCGCCGTGCCGCCGCATCGCTCGCCCTTCTCGTCGCCGCGGTCGTTGCGGGAGGGTGGTCGGGCGCCCCGAGTCTCCGCGCCCGCCCGCCGGTCGTCCCCCCGGAGCAGTTGACCCTGGAGGACGTGCAGCGGGTGCGCGCGCAGGCCATCTCCTCGGCGGTCAAGCGGGCGCCGCACGCCGCCATCGCCGTCGCGGACCGGGAGGGCTTCGTGCTCGGGGTCTGGAGCGTGGACGGCACGGTGCCCAACGACTTCAAGATCGGCGCCGCCGTCGCCGAGGCGGGCACGGCGGCCTATCTGTCGAGCGACGAGAACGCCTTCACCACGCGCACGGCGGAGTTCATCATCCAGCAGAACTTCCCGCCGGGCATTGATAACCGACCGTCCGGTCCCCTGGTCGGGGTGGAGTTCTCCAACCTGCCGTTCTCGGACGTCAACCGCTTCAAGCGCCTGGACCCCGGCCCGAACGGGGAGGTTCCCGGCGTGCCCGGCAACGGCTTCGTCAACGGCTCGCTGGGCACGGGGATCTTCAACACCCGGCTCAACGGCCGTGCGGGCAGCGCGCCGTTGTATAAGAACGGCATCCTCGTCGGCGGCGTCGGCGCGGTGTCCCCGGCGCTGGCGACCGTGCCGGAGGTGCTGGACCAGGTGTTGAACGTCGAGCTGCCCAACGCCGTGCCGGGCAAGAACGCGGACGAAAACGTCGCCCTGGCCGGGCAGATCGGGTTCACGCCGGACGACCGCATTTTCGCTTCCAACGTGACCATTGACGGGGTGGGCATCCCCTACGTCCTCGGCCGGGGCAAGCTGGGCAACGTGGAGCCGCTGTTCGACGCGGACGGCAACCCCGCGGTCGGCATCCCCGTCCCCGGCTACGGCATCCACGCCGCGCCGCCGCTGTTCCCCTACCCGGTCGAAGAACTCGGCGGGCAGCCGGTGGAGATCCGGTTCCCGATTCGGGCGGACCCGCTGCCGGGAGACATCCGCGGTCAGCCCCGGCTCACGGAGGACGAGGTGCGCGGTATTATCGCCCGCGCCTCCGACCGTGCCCGGCGCACGCGCGCGGGCATCCGGTTGCCGCTGGCAAAGGCCATGCAGGTGTTCATTACCGTCGTGGGCAACCCGGACGCGGACGGCCAGCCGGCGCCCGTCCTGGGCATCGGGCGCACGCCGGGGGCGACGTTCTTCTCCTTCGATGTCGCGCTGCAAAAGGCGCGCACGGCCCTGTTTTTCTCCAGCGACCAGCGGGCGTTTTCCACCCGCACGGTCGGCTTTCTGGCGCAGAACCACTACCCGCCCGGACTGAGCGAGCGCGGGCCGGGGCCATTCGGGCCGGAGGTGTTCAAGCTGCGGAACGCGAACACGGGCGACATTGACACCGCCACGCTGGGCCTCCAGGTCGTCTATTCTGGCGAACCGGCGCCGCCGGCGTTCACCGGGCTGCCCGTGTTCCCGCCGGGGCTGGCGTTGCCCGTCAACGGGCCGGACGGCGCCCTGCAAACCCCGCCGAACGCCAACCTGCCCAACGGCATCACGGTGTTCCCCGGCGGTTTTCCGCTGTATCGCAACGGGGTGCTCATCGGCGCCATCGGCATTTCCGGAGACGGCGTGGACCAGGACGACCTCGTGGGCGCCTCCGGTCCGGGCGACGAGTTCACCCCGCCGGCGAGCATCCGCGCCGACGCCTTCACCTACGACGGCGCGCGGCTGCCCTACGCGAAGTTCCCGCGGAACCCGGATTTGTAGTCGGCACGAACTTTCCCGGGGAGGGACCCGCTCCGCCGGGTCCGCTAGGTTCTGCCGAGGCAACCCTCCGCGAAACCGCGGACCCGACGGAGCGGGTCCCTCCAGGTCTGAAACAACGCACGAAATCCGAGACGGGTTGGGCGCCGCTGGCGTAAAGTAGCGACACCTTCGCCCCATGCCCGCCCTCGACGAAGCCCCGCAACCCACGCCGTCATCCGTCGCCGTCTCCAGAACCTCGTCCGCCCCGTCGTGGCAGCGCTGGCGGCTGTTCCGGTTCGTGGGCTCGCTCCAGTTGGCCGTCGTGCTCCTGGCCGTCATCATCGTAGCCAGCATCTTCGGGACGATCTACGAGAGCCGCTTCGACGCCGACGTGGCCCGG
>CAXTFX010000615.1:0-2544 GCA_964243185.1 uncultured Chthoniobacterales bacterium | reverse complement strand
GGCGTGGCGGGAGAAAGAATTTCATAAAACGCCGGGCCGACCGGGGCGAGCGTGGACGATGCGGGCGTTCCCGGGCACGTTCAACCCTGGCAGGCCCCGTGGGCGTCCCGCCGTGCTACATTTACGGCCCTGTTTTTATGGAAACCCTCGTCATCATCGGCACCGGCTGCGCGGGGCTGACGGCCGCCATCTACGCCGCCCGCGCCGACCTGCGCCCCCTCGTCCTCGAAGGCCGCCAGCCCGGCGGGCAACTCACCACGACCACGCTGGTGGAGAACTTCCCCGGCTTCGTGGACGGCATTGACGGCCCGGAACTCGTCATGGCCATGCGCGCGCAGGCCGAGCGCTTCGGCGCCCGGTTCGACTTCGCGGAGGTCACGGGGTTCACCCCGCGCGACGGCCACGTTTCCCTGGCGCTGGACGGCGGCGAGCGCACCCTGGACACCCGCGCCCTGGTCATCGCCAGCGGGGCGGCGGCGCGCTGGCTGGGGCTGCCGCGGGAGATGGAGCTGGTCGGCCACGGGCTGACGAGTTGCGCGACGTGCGACGGCGCCTTTTACCGCAACGTCCCCGTGGTGGTCGTCGGCGGTGGCGATTCCGCCTGCGAGGAGGCGACGTTCCTGACGCGCTTCGCCTCGGAGGTCCACCTGCTCCACCGCCGGGACAAGCTGCGCGCCAGCAAGATCATGGCCGAGCGCGCGTTATCCAACCCGAAGATCAAGCCGGTCTGGAACGCCGAGATCGCCGAATACCTCACCGACGCCGAGGGCGAGATGCGCGGGGTGCGCCTGCGCGACACCGGCACCGGGGCGGACCGGGGCGAGCTGCCCGTGAAGTGCGTGTTCGTCGCCATCGGCCACGAGCCGAACACCCGGGCGTTCCGCGGCCACCTCCCGACGGACCCGGACGGCTACCTGCTCACGACGGGGAAGGGGGGAACGGCCACCGGCGTCCCGGGCGTGTTCGCGGCCGGGGACGTGACCGACCGCGTTTACCGCCAGGCCATCACCGCCGCCGGCACGGGCTGCGCGGCGGCGCTGGACGCGGAACGCTACCTCGCGGACATGGGCTTCGAGGAGGCGGCGCACGGCGCGGCCCCGGCCGAGGCGGCGCGGCGGGCGGAGGCGTTCGTCGAGAGCGCGGCGGCGCGGTGACGCCTACCTAACGCGGAGAACGGTCAAAGAAGCAGTGGCGGCGGAGGTAGGGCGGGTTATCCCTAACCCGCCGCCGTTGTGCATACGACACGCTCTCCCGCGGTGGCTTAGGGATAACCCGCCCTACCTCCGCCGCCTGCCCCCGTTACGTCGGTCCGTCCTTCCCGCCCAGTTTGAAAATCTGCGACCTCACCCAGTTTTACTCCCCGGTCAGCGGGGGGGTGAAGCGTTACCTGGCCGAGAAGGTCGCCTACCTGCGCGCGCAACCGGGGGAGGACCGCCACGTCCTCATCGTCCCGGGCGAGCGCACCGCGACCACCGGGGACGACCGCGCGCGGGTTTACACCGTGGCCTCCCCGCTGGTCTCGCGCACGTCGCGTTACCGGATGCTGCTCAACCTGCACGCCGTCGAGCGCATCCTGGAGACGGAGCGGCCGGACCTCGTGGAATCCAACGACCCTTACCAGATCGCCTGGAAGGCCATCGCCAGCGGGCGGGCGCTGGGCATCCCCGTGGTCGGTTTCTACCATTCGCACTTCGCCGAGGCCTACGTGCGCACGGCCATGAAGTTCTTCGGGCGCACGGCCACGGAGATGGTCATGGAAATTACGAGACGTTACGTTCGCGCGGTGTATGACCGGTTCGCGCGCACGTTCGTGCCCTCCGCCGCGCTGGCCGGCGTGCTCCACGACTGGGGCGTGCGTAACACCGTCACCGTCGAGCTCGGCGTGGACCCGGCCGTTTACCATCCCTCCGCCGAACCCGCCGACAACGCCCGGGCCGAGGTTGGCGTCCCCGCGGACCGGACGCTCCTGCTCTACGTCGGCCGGCTGAACGCGGACAAAAACGTCGAGACGCTCTTCGAGAGCTTCGAGCGCCTCCAGCGCGGCCACCACGGCGAGACCGGCCGCCGCTGCCGCCTGCTCGTCGTCGGCGACGGCCCCGGCCGGCGCGCCCTCCAGACCCTCACGGAGCGCCACCCCGACGCCGTGCGCTGGCGGCCGTATTGCGACGACGTCCGCGAGCTCGCCCGGCTCTACCGCGCGGCCGACCTGTTCGTGCACCCTGGTGTGCAGGAAACCTTCGGCCTCGTCACCCTGGAGAGCCAGGCGTGCGGCACGCCCGTCGTCGGCATCCGCGGCTCCTACATGGACCGCATCGTCCTCGGCGGCCTGCTGACCCACTGGGCGCCCGAGAACACCCCCGCGGCCCTGGCGGCGGCCATCGTCGGCCTGGCGCAACGGCCCCGCGAGGAACTGCGCGCCCTGGAGGCGGCCCTCGGCGCGGAGGTGCGCCGGCGCTACGCCTGGGACGGGGTGTTCGGCCGGCTGTTCGCCAACTACCGTGCGGTCATCGCCGAATACCGCCGGCGCGAGCGCGTCTGAACCCT
>CAXTFX010000614.1:0-2545 GCA_964243185.1 uncultured Chthoniobacterales bacterium | reverse complement strand
CGGCCGGAATACCGCGACAAGCTGGGAACGTTCAAATGACCGGATGCGCCTGCAACCCCCGCCCGTGACGCCGTCGCCGCCGAACCCTGCCGCCGCCCCTCCCCCGTGGAGTTGGGTCGGGGTGCCGTGGGGTCACATCTTCGGCCTCGGGACGGGGCTCGCCTTCGGGGTGGTCGTGCTCCTCTCGGGGTGGACCCCGCGCGGGGTGGTCGTGGAGTTGATCCCGTTCGCCGCCTACCTCGTCGCGCCCCTGCTGGTGCGCGTGGCCCGGGCCCGGATCGACGGTGCGGGCACCGGCCGGCTCCGGCTCTGGCAGGGCCGCGCCGGGCGGGCGGAGCAGGTCTGGGAACAGTCGTTGTCGGTGCCCGTGCGGGAGGTGGTCGTTTTCCGCGGCTACGAGGGGGCGGCCGTCACGGTCCACTGGGCGGACGGCACCCGCTGGTCGCTGCCCGGCGGGTTCGCCAACCTGTTCCCCGAGTTGGGCAAAGCCTTCGTCGCCTGCGGCTTGCCTCCGTTCACCCTGCGGGAGCGCCCCTACGTCTCCCGGAACGTCGCCGCGGGTGAAAAGATCCCGTAGCGGCGTCCTGACCGCCACCCCGACTATGATCGCCTTCACCGCTTCCTTCACCGTCCGCACCCGCGGCCGGGGCACCTACGAGATCACCCGCGAGGTCGCCGACCTCGTGCGGCGCGGGGGTCTGCGGGAGGGGTTAGCCACGGCGTTCGTCCAGCACACCTCCGCCTCGCTGGTGATCTACGAGAACGCCGACCCCTCCGCCCGCGTGGACCTGGAAGCGTTCTTTCAACGGCTGGTGCCGGAGGACGCGCCGTATTTCACGCACGTCGCCGAGGGTCCCGACGACATGCCCAGCCACCTGCGAATGGTCCTGACGCGCACCTCCGAGAGCGTCCCCGTGCGCGGCGGCGAGTTGGCCCTGGGAACGTGGCAAGGCATCTTCCTGTTCGAGCACCGCGACGCCCCGCACACCCGGACGCTGGTGGTCAGCGGGCTCGGCGTTTGACGGCGGCGGGGGTAGGGCGGGTTATCCCTAACCCGCCGTGGCGAGGAGCATCGAGAAGGCACAACGGCAGCAGGTTTGTGCGCGCAACGGCGGCGGGTTGGGGATAACCCGCCCTACCCCCGCCGCCCCGTCGCCCCCAGCGTCTTCGTCTGTCCCGCCGGGCAGAGGTCGAACAGCACGCACCGGCCGCACTCCGGCCGGCGGTAGGAGCAGCAGCGCTGGCCGTGAAACATCAGCAGTTCGTGGTCGTCGTAAACGTCCTGCGCGTTCCAGTCCGCGGGGAGTTGCGCCTCCAACACGGCGTGGGCGGGGCCGACGTCCAGCGTGGCCGGGATCAGCCCGAGGCGCTGGGCGACGCGGTGGTGGTGGCTGTCCACGGGCAGGGCGCGCATCCGCAGCCGGGAGAAGCTCAACACGGCCGCGGAGGTCTTCGGTCCGACGCCAGGCATGACTTCCAGCCAATCCCGCGCGGTGCGGGGGTCCAAGTGTTCCAGGAAATCCAGCGACAGTTCCCCACCCCGCCGCGCGGTGATCTCGCGGAGCACGGCCTGGAGGCGCGGGGCCTTCTGCTCCGGCCAGTTGCAGGCGCGGATGGCGTCCTGAACGTCGGCCGTCGGCGCGTCTCGGACCCCTTCCCAGGTGGGGAAACGTTCCCGCAACTCCCCGTAGGCCGCGTGACTCTCCCGGTTGCGGGTGCGGTGGGACAGGAGCGCGGAAACCAGCTCGCTCAACGGCGTGTCCTCGCCCCAGTGCGCCACGGGGCAGCCGTATTCCTGGCCAAGCCGGCGGTGAACCTCCACCAGCCGGTCGCGCAGGGCGGGGTCGTGGGCCGGGTCCGATGGGACCGGCGGGGCGGCGGGGGCGAAGAGGTCGGTCTGTTCGGGGAGGGGCACGCCGGTTACTTCGCACCACCGCCGACGCACGCGGGTTTTGTCCGCGGATTACGCGGATCACGCAGATTGTTGCCGGGGGTTCCTGATGCCTCGTCCCGACGCCCCTCACCGAGAACCCCTTCTTTTAATCTGCGTAATCTGCGGACAAAACTTCAGCCCACGTTCAACGCCTTCAAACTCTCGCTCAACTGCCGCCGTTGCCCCTCCAGCTTGCCCCGCAATCCTTCCGCCTCCCGGCGTAGCGCCTCGATCTGGCTCTCCTGGTCATCCAGCTTCTTCAACAGCCGCGTCGCGTAGGCGCTGCCTTTGTCCACCGTTTTCAGGTTCTCGCGGATGCGTCCCTGCTCGGCCGTGATGGCGGCGACCTGCGCGTTGCGCTCGTTCATCTGCCGTTCCGTTTCCGTGGCGGCGCCCTGTAGGGCGGCGGCCCGCGCCAGGGCGTCCCGCACCGGCGGCGGGATCTCACCCTGCTGGCTGTAGTAGAGCAGGTTCTGGAGGTTCGCCGCTTGGAGGAGTTCGATGCGTTGGAGGTCCGTCGTCTCCTCCAAAACCGTGAACGTCGCGCTTTTGCCCGCATCCACCGTCGTCTCGAAGCGATACGTCCCCGGGAGGGTTTCCACCGGCTCCGGC
>CAXTFX010000613.1:0-2558 GCA_964243185.1 uncultured Chthoniobacterales bacterium | reverse complement strand
AACTGCCCGTCATCTACATCTGCGAGAACAACTATTTCTCGATGGGCACGCACCTGCACCGCTCCAACCCGCTCAAGGAGATCGTGGACCGCGCGGACGGTTACAACATGCACAAGGCCGTGCTCGACGGCATGGACATGCGCGCGTTCCGGGACGGTTTAGCCGAGGCGGTGGGACAATGCCGCACGAACCACGAACCGTGGTTCATCGAGGCGCGGACTTACCGTTACCGCGGGCACTCCATGAGCGACCCGGCCACCTACCGGACCAAGGAAGAGCTGGACAAATACAAGGAGCAGGACCCCATCGCCAAGCTGTCCTCGCAACTGCGCGAGGAGGGCAAGCTGTCCGAGGACGACTATAAGGCACTCGACAACAAGGCTAAAAAGGTCAGCGCCGACGCCGTGAAGTTCGCTGACGAAAGCCCCGAACCGCCGGTGGAAACGCTCTTCGACTACATTTTCGTGGATTCCAAGTCATGACCGATGACATCCGCAACCGCTTGTCGGCGGGTCCGTTCGTGCCGTTCCCCATCTACACGGCGGACGGACGCGAATACGCCGTCTCCACGACGGACCAAGCCCACGTCTGGCCCAATCGTTTACGGGCCAGCGTTTACACGGGCGAAGGACGCGAGTTCGTCCTCCCCTCCTCCCTCATCCGCGGCTTGGACGTCGCGGCGGATTCGCCGGCCAACCCTTAAACCCCTCCGTTCCATCCCCTTTTCCCCGTGAGAGAGATCACCTACCGAGACGCCATCAATGAAGCCCTGGCCGAGGAAATGGCGCGCGACGAGCGCGTGTTCCTCATGGGCGAGGAGGTGGCCCAATACGACGGCGCCTACAAGGCGTCGAAGGGGTTGCTGGCCAAGTTCGGCCCCGACCGCATCATTGACACGCCCATCGCCGAGGCCGGCTTTGCGGGCCTGGGCGTCGGCGCCGCCATGTGCGGGCTGCGGCCCATCGTGGAGTTCATGACGTTTTCCTTCTCCTTGGTGGCCTTCGACCAGGTGGTGAACAACGCCGCCAACATGCTCACGATGTCCGGCGGGCAGTTCCACGTGCCCATCGTCTTCCGCGGCCCCAACGGCCCCGCCCACCAGCTCGGCGCCACGCACATGCACGCCACGGAGTGCCTGTTCGCCAACTTCCCCGGCTTGAAGATCTGCACGCCGGCCAGCGCACGCGACATGAAGGGCCTGCTCAAAACGGCCGTGCGCGACGACAACCCCGTCCTCGTGCTCGAGAGCGAACTGCTCTACTCCACCAAAGGCGCGGTCGAGCCGGAGGATGAAGACCTGCTCATCCCCTTGGGCGTGGCGAACGTCGTGCGCGAAGGTTCTGACGTGACCATCCTGTCCTACGCTCAAACCGTGCGCCTGGCGCTCGCCGCGGCCGAAACGTTGGAACAGGAAAACGGCATCCGCGCGGAGGTGGTGGACCTGCGCTCCATCAAGCCGTTGGACCTGGAAACCATCCTGCGCTCCGTGTCCAAGACCCACCGCGTCGTCATCGCCGAACAGGGCAAACCGTTCTGCGGCATCGGCGCCGAGCTCGGCTTCCAGATTCAGCAGCACATCTTTGACGAGCTCGATGCGCCTATCGCGCGCGTCGCCCAAGAAGAGGTGCCGATGCCCTACAACGAGCGGCTGGAGCAGGCCGTGCTGCCCACCGCACCCAAGATCGTTGCGGCCGTGCGCCAGGTTTGCCCGGTGTAAACGTCTCGTCCAGAACCTCGTTCAACCAACTCCCCCACCCCGCGATTCCCCTCCCGTTATGGCCGATATCACGATGCCCAAACTCAGCGACACCATGACCGAGGGCACCTTGGTCTCATGGAAGAAGAAGCCGGGTGACGCCGTTTCGATGGGCGAGGTCATCGCCGAGGTCGAAACCGACAAGGCCACGATGGAAATGGAAGCCTTCGAGGACGGCACGTTGGCCGAGATCTTTGTGCAAGAAGGCCAGAAGGTGGAGGTCGGCCAGAAAATCGCCCGCGTCGGCGTGCCGGGCGAGGAAGCGGCACCCGCCGCCCCCGTAGAGGCGAAGGCCCCAGCGGACAAATCGTCGGACGAGGCGGGCGGCAGCCAAGAACCGAAGGTCGAAGACGGCTCTGAGGACGGCAAGAGCACGCTGTCCGAGTCACCCGCGGATTCGTTGAAAGAGCGGGAGAACGCCGAATCCAAGCTCCGCGACGGCGCGCCCCCGGCCCCGGCGACTCCCCCCCCAGCCGCCCCGCCTGACCCCAACCAGCGGGTGAAAGCCTCCCCGCTGGCGAGAAAAGTCGCCAAGGAACACGGGGTGGACCTTGCTGGTCTGCGTGGCAGCGGTCCCGGTGAACGCATCGTGCAGAGCGATGTGCTCGCGGCCGTGGAGGGTAAAGCCAGCGGTCAACCCGCTCCCGCCGCGCCCCTCGCCCCTGCCGCGCCGAGAGCAGCCGCGCCGGCGGCGCCCGCCAGTGCCCCACCGCGGGCGCCCGCGCTGGCGCCCGTGCCCGTGGCCGCCACGACGGCCGACCAGCGCATTCCGCTCACGTCCATGCGCCGGACCATCGCGGAC
>CAXTFX010000612.1:0-2559 GCA_964243185.1 uncultured Chthoniobacterales bacterium | reverse complement strand
ACGCCATCGCCCAGGCCGTCCAGGACGAGGGCGGCTACATCAACGCCTACACCTCGTTCGACCGGACCGTTTACTGGATTGACGTGCCGCGCGCCGGGGTGGCCACCGCCATTGACGTGCTCGCGGACGCGGCGATGCGTTCCACCCTGCCCGCGGAGGAGTTTGCGAAGGAGCAGGAGGTCATCCGCCGCGAGTTCGCGATGGTCTATGACGACCCGGACCGGGTGAACAGCCAGCAGCTCTTCACCACGGCCTACCGGGAGCACCCGTATCGCCACCCCGTCATCGGGCACCTCGACGTGTTCAACCAGCTCACCCGCGAGGACGTGCTGGCGTATTACCGCGCCCGTTACGTGCCGAACAACACCACCGTGGTCGTCGTCGGCGACGTGAACGCGGCGGCCGTGCGCGCGCAGTTGGAAACGCTTTTCGCCGACCAGCCCCGCCGTCCCCTGCCGCCGGTGCTGATCCCCGCGGAGCCGCCCCAGCTCGGCCGGCGGGAGGCCCACCGCACGTTCCCCACGGAGCTTTCGCGCACCGTCTGCGCGTGGCACGTCCCGACCATTACCCACCCGGACATCCCGGCGCTCGACGTGCTGGCCACGGTGCTCGGGGACGGGCGCTCCTCCCGGCTCTACCGCACGGTGCGGGAGCGTCTCGGCCTGGCCCACGCCGTCTCGGCCTGGAGCTACGTCCCCGCCCAGCCGGGGCTGTTCGGATTGGACGTGACGTGCGACCCGGACAAACGCGCGGCGGCGCAGGCGGCGGCGTTCGACGTTCTGGACGAGGTCCGCCAGCAGGGGGTCTCCGCCCCGGAGCTGGTCAAGGCCAAGAAGATGCTGCTCTCCGGCCAGCTCGGCGCCCTGGTGACGATGCGCGGGCAGGCCAGCGACCTCGGCTCGAACTGGCTGCTCACGGGCAACCTGGATTTCTCCCGCGACTACCTCGCCGCCGTCCAGCGCGTTTCCGGCGAGGACCTCGCCCACGTCGCCCGCCGTTACCTGCGCGACGATCACCTGAGCGTCTGCACGCTCGACCCCCTCGGCCACCCGGCCAAAGCGACGATCACGAAACCCACGGCCCCGGCGGCGGGCGACATCCAGCGCTTCACCCTGTCCAACGGCCTGCGCCTGCTCGTGCGCGAGGACCCGCGCCTGCCCCTGGTCAGCGTGGACGCCGTGTTCCGCGGCGGGCTGCTCGCGGAAACGGCGACGGACAACGGCGTTTCCCGCCTGTTCGCGCGCGTCCTGTTAAAAGGGACGGAAACGCGCACGGCCGAGGAGGTTTCCGAGGTCATCGAGAGCGTCGGCGGCTCCATCTCGTCCGAGGCGGGGAACAACTCCGTCACGCTCTCCGTGGAGGCGATGCGCCCCGACCTGCCCCGCGCGCTGGACCTGTTCGCCGACGTGCTCCTACACGCCACGTTCCCGGAGTCGGCCGTCGCCCGCGAGGCCCAGGTCCAGCTCGCCGGCCAGAAGGCGGAGGAGGAGCAGCCTACCGGCGTCGCGCGTAACCTGCTCCGGGCCACGTTGTTCCCCGGTCATCCCTACGGCCTGCGCCACCTCGGCACGCCCGCGACGCTCGCCGGTCTGGACCGCGCCGCGCTGCTGGACTACCGCCGCCGAGCGTTCGTCGCCCCGCGGGGCGTCGTCGCCGTGTTTGGCGACGTGGCCGCTAGGGAGGTCCGCGCGCGCCTTGAGGAACTCCTGGCGGACCTGCCCGCGGGGGAGCCGACCCTGACCGCGCCGCCCGTGCCCGCGCCGCTGGCGGGGGACGCCGACGTGGAGGCCATCCGCGACAAGGAGCAGGCCGTGCTCATGGTCGGCTACCGCGGGTTGACGGTGGACGACCCCGACCGGCCGGTCCTCGACCTCATAGACGAGGCGTGCAGCGACCTGGGTTCGCGCTTTTTCATCCGCATCCGCGAGGAGCTCGGCCTGGCGTATTTCGTCGGCTCCTCGCACCTGCCGGGCGTCGTGCCGGGGATGTTCACCTTCTACGTCGGCACGGACCCGGCGAAGGTCGGCCTGGTGCGCGAGGCGTTCCTGGGGGAGATCCAGCAACTGGCCGAGAACGGTCTGAGCGAGGAGGAGCTCGTCCGCGCCCGCAAGAAGCTGATCGGCAAGCAGGCCATCGCCCACCAGAGCAACGCTTCCCTGGCCTTCACCGCCGCTCTGGATGAACTCTACGGCCTCGGCTACCTGTTCCACCGCGACGCCGCCCGGCGCCTGGAAATCGTGACGCGGGAGGATACCCGCCGCGTCGCCCGCCGGTTCTTCGCCGGCCAGCCCGCGGTCATCACCACCGTCCGGCCGGAAGCGGCCAAGGATTCGATGCAAGAAGAGCCGACAGTCGCGGCTTGACCCCCCTTACCGAACCCCCGAATTTATGGCCGAAGTTCAACGCAACGCCCAATCCGGCGAACTCACCCAGCAGTTCATCCAACTCGTCTCCCTGCTCGCCCAGCAGGCCAGCGCCTCGCTCGGCCTGCTCGAAGACCCGCGCGGGGGCGAGCCCCAGGTCAACCTGGACTACGCCCGGCTGTTCATTGACCAGCTC
>CAXTFX010000611.1:0-2560 GCA_964243185.1 uncultured Chthoniobacterales bacterium | reverse complement strand
GACGCCATCGTGGAAATCCGCGCCGGCACCGGCGGCAGCGAGGCCGCGCTGTTCGCCGCCGACCTCCACCGGATGTATGCGCGCTACGCCGAAACCGCCGGCCTGACCCTGGAGCCGCTGGACTCCTCGCCCTCCGAACTCGGCGGCCTCAAGGACGTCACCTTCAAAGTCACCGGCGAGAACGTCTTCCGCACGCTGCGCTACGAGAGCGGCGTTCACCGGGTCCAGCGCGTGCCCGCCACGGAGGCCCAGGGTCGCATCCACACCTCCACCGCCACCGTCGCCGTCCTGCCAGAAGCCGAGGACGTGGACATTGATCTGAAACCGGGGGACTTACGCATTGAGGTCTGCCGCTCCGGCGGCCCCGGCGGACAGGGGGTCAACACGACGGACTCCGCCGTGCAGATTCTCCACATCCCCACCGGCACCATCGTGCGCTGCCAGGATGGCCGCAGCCAGATCAAAAACCGGGAAAAAGCCCTGAGCGTGCTGCGCGCCCGTCTGCTGGAACGCAAACAGCACGAGGAGGAAGCGAAATACTCCGCCCAGCGCAAGAGCCAGATCGGCTCCGGCGGGCGGGAGGAGAAAATCCGCACCTACAATTACCCGCAGAACCGTGTCACCGACCACCGGCTCGAGGGCGACACGCGCAGCCTGAGCCTCGATCGCTTCATGGAGGGCGGCGGGTTGACCGACCTCATCGGCGCCTTGCAGGCGGCGGATTTAGAAGCACGGTTAAAGGCCGCGGCGCTGGGTTAACCCCCCGCCACCACGCGCAGGATCTCCACCCGGTCGCCGCTCGCCAGCCGCACGTCGACCCACTCGGACCGCAGCAGCGCGCGGCCGTTGTGCTCGACCAGCAGCGTCTCCGGCGGGAAGCCCAAACCGGCGAGTAGTTCCGTCAGCGGCTGCCCGTCCGCGACGGCGCGCGCCTCGCCGTTCACCCGGATTTCGATGGTCATACCGCGGCGATTTCCTCCGGTTGGAGCCAACTCCGCAGCCGCTCGCGCATCTGCTCCGTCGGCCGCACGCGCCAGTCCGGGCCGGCGTGGAACCACAAACGCGCGCCGTCGGCCGCCCGGCGGAACTCGAATTCCACGGGCGTTTCCCCCGGAAAATCCAGGAGCGCCGCCCGCACCGCTTCCAACTCCGCGGCGCCCGTTTGCTCCAGGGCAAACGCCAGCCGCACGGGCCGCGCCGCCGGCCGGGGCAGCCGCAGCGGCGCGACCTCGTGGATGGCCACGCGCAACTCCTCCCCGCGCCGGTCCACGCGCCCGGCGATGGACACGACCCCGCCGGTTTCGAGCAGCTTGGCGTATTTGGTGAACGTGTCGTTCCAGACCATCGCCTCAATGCTGCCGGTCAAATCTTCCAGGATGATGACGGCAAACGGTTTGCCCTCCTTCTTGGTAAACTTTTTCTGCACGTCCGCCAACCGGCCGGCCGCCCGGAAGTTGGCCCGGTCATCCAGGTCGCCCAAGGCGCGGATGGCCGTGAACCGCTCGCTTTCCAGCGCGGCGCGGTAGGGGTTGAGCGGGTGGCCGCTGACGTAAAAGCCGAGCAACTCCTTCTCCGCCGCCAGTTTCTCCGCCGTCGTCCAGGGCGTGACGGTCGGCTGGGAAACGGGCAGTTTGGGATTGCCCAGGTTGATGGCGCCGATGGCGAAATCCTCCCCGAACATGGACGACTGGCCGCTCACCCGGTCGCGTTGGGCGCTGGCGGCGCTGGCCATCACGGAATCCAAGCTGACGAACAGCCCCGCTCGCTCGCGCCCCGTCCAATCAAAGGCGCCGCAGCGGACGAGACTTTCCAAGAGTTTTTTATTCACGGCGCGGTTGTCCAGCCGCCCGCAGAAATCCTCCAACGAGGCAAACGGACCGTTCGCCTCCCGCTCCTTCACCGCCTCGGCCATCGCGGCCTCGCCGACGTTCTTGATGCCAGCCAGGCCGAAACGCACGGAGGTCTCCGCACCATCGGCCTTCGGCTCCGGGGCGAACTTGAGTTGGCTCCGGTTCACGTCCGGCGGCAGGATGGGCACGCCCGAGCGCTGACATTCGGCGACGAGCACGGCGATCTTGTCCGTGTTGCTTAACTCGTTGGATAACGAGGCCGCCAGAAACTCGACTGGATAATTGGCTTTGAGATACGCCGTTCGGTAGGTAATCAGCGCGTAGGCGGCGGCGTGAGACTTGTTGAACCCGTAACCCGCGAACTTTTCCAACAGATCAAAGATGTCGTTCGCCTTCTGCTCGGGAATCTGGTTGACCCGCGCGCAGCCTTCGATGAACACGGCGCGCTCCTTGGCCATCTTCTCCTTGTCCTTCTTGCCCATCGCGCGGCGCAGCAAGTCGGCCTGTCCCAGAGAATAGCCCGCCAGCACGTTGGCCGCGCGTTGCACCTGCTCCTGGTAGATCATCATGCCGTAGGTGTCCGCGCAGACTTCCCGCAGCAGGGGGTGCTCGTATTTGGTCTTGGTCTGGCCCTTCTTGCGCCGGCAGTAGTCCGGGAGCAGGTCCATCGGGCCGGGGCGGTAGCGCGGAACGATGGCGACGAGGTCGTC
>CAXTFX010000610.1:0-2567 GCA_964243185.1 uncultured Chthoniobacterales bacterium | reverse complement strand
GCGGACATCAACCGGCGCCGGGCGGTGATGCTGGTGGACACCGGGGCGGCCGTGACCCTGCTGGACCGGGAGCTGTCCCGCCGCGCCGGGGTGGATGCCCGGCGCACGAACCTGACCGTCGGCGGGGCCGGCGGCGGTCGGCAGCGCATCGCCCTGGGCGTCATCAAGAATTTGCGGATGAGTTCCTTCCGCGCCGGGACGGCCCTGTTCGCGCTGTCGGACCTCGCCGAGGTCGGGGCCCAGTTGGCCGAGAGTGGCCGGCCGCCGCTCGACGGCTACCTGGGTTCGGACTTCCTGCGCAACAAGTCGGCCGTCATTGATTGCACGCGGCTACGGCTTTACCTGCGGAATTAGGATGGACGGACGCAGAACGGCGGATCGGCTTCGACGAACACTTTAAGGTTTGAGCATCGGGTCGCAGCATCTAGCATCCAGCATCCTGCACCTTGCTTCCCGTCCCCCGTGCCCAATCCCTACCGGCAAACCCGCCGCCAGCTCGCCGCCGCGGGCAAAACCCGTAACCGCCGCCGCGCGGAGGTTGTCGCGGTGGACGGCAACACTCCGCCCGCCCCTGCCGCCGTGGCCGTCCCCGTGCCCGCGACCCCGCCGGACGCCGCCCTGGCCGCGGCGGGGGCGACCCGGGTGGGCATCAAGCTGGAGAAGGGCTGGAGCCGGCGCAATTTCTTGACGGAGGTGTTGTTGCCCTCGCTGTTCGCGCGGCGGGAGGGGGTGCCGCTGACCGCGGAGGGGCCGTTCCCCGCGTTGGCGGGGGGGCAGATCGGGTTGACCTGGATCGGGCACGCCTCGTTCCTGGTGCGGATGGCGGGGCTGAACATCCTCATTGACCCGGTTTGGAGCTCGTGGCTCAAAGGCATCAAACGCCTGCGCCAGCCCGGGGTGCCGCTGCCCGAGCTGCCGATGATTGACCTGGTGCTCGTCACCCACGCCCATTTCGACCACCTGGACCGGCGCACCCTGCGGGCGGTGGCGGCCAACCAACCCATCGTCGTGCCCTACGGGGTGGGCAACTTGGTCCACGACCTTGGCTTCGAGCGCGTGCACGAGCTGGATTACTGGCAGCCGTTAGCGTTGCCCGAGCGCGGGTTGTCCATCACGCTCACACCCTGCCACCACTGGGGGGCGCGGATGCTCCACGACCAGCACCGGGGCTTCGGCGGTTTCGTGCTGGCGGCGGGCGGGCGCAGCGTGTTTCACTGCGGGGACACGGCGTATTTCGACGGCTTCAAGGAGATCGGCCGCCGCTGCCCGGTGGAGGTCGCGCTCCTGCCCATCGGCGCCTACGACGCCCCCAGCGGGCGGGCGGTCCACATGAACCCGGAGGAGGCCGTGCGCGCGTTCCAGGAACTCGGGGCCAAGTGGCTGGTGCCGATGCACTACGGCACGTTTCGGATGTCCTACGAGCCCCTGGAGGAGCCCCCGGCGCGCCTGCTCGCCCGCGCGGAGGCCGCCGGGGTGGCGGACCGGGTGCGCGTGCTGGCCGAGGGGGCGCCGGGGGTGTTCTGAAGCGACGCCGGGGCGGGGCTTCAACGCAGGAACGCCTCGTGCAGGCCCCCGTCCACGGTGAGCACCTGCCCCGTGGTCTTGCTCAGGCGGTTGGAGACGAGCAGGAAATACGCTTCGGCCTGGTCGGCCGGGGTGATGGGCGCTTTGGTCAACGTGCGGTCGGCGTAGAACTGCGCCAGCTTGTGGACCAGCGACTCGGTTTCTTCCTCGTCGGCGTAGGCGATCTGGTATTTGGCCAGGGAGCCGATGACCCGCTCCCGGGGGAACATGGCGCTGCCTTGGACCACGGTGGCGGGGGCGACGCCGTTGACGCGCACCAGCGGGGCCAGCTCGATGGCCAGCTCGCGCACCAGGTGGTTGGCCGCGGCTTTAGAGGTGTCGTAGGCCAGCGAACCCTTCTTGGCGACGGCGGCGTTGGCAGAGGTCGTCAGCACGAGGTTGCCACGCAGCCCTTGCTCCCTCCAGGTCTTCGCCGCTTCATCCGCGACGAGGTAGGAGCCGGTGACGTTGATGCTGAAGGTCAACGCCCACTTCTCGTCCGGGATGTGCCCGGAGGTGTCGGGGGGCACGAAGATCCCGGCCGTCACGCAAACGTGGTCAAAGCCGCCGTAGGCCAGCGCGACCTGGTCGAGCATGGCGCGGATACTCGCCCGGTCGGTGATGTTGGCCGGGAGCCCCACCGTCGGCCCGCAGCCGGAGACCCCGCTGCCGGCCACGCCGATGCCCACGCCGTGCTTGGCCTCGATCTCCTTGGCGGTGGCTTGGGCCGCCTCCGCGTCAAGGTCCACGCAGACCACGTGCGCGCCGTCCCGGACCAACCGGTGGGCCGTTTCCTTGCCGATGCCCGAGCCGGCGCCGACGACGACGGCCACCTGCCGGGCCAGCTCCTTCTCGGCCGGCATCCGCTGGAGCTTGGCTTCTTCCAGGAGCCAGTATTCGATGTCGAAGGCTTCCTGCGGGGGCAGGGCGACGTATTCGTCAATGGCCTCGGCCCCGCGCATGACCTCCACGGCGCAGTTGTAGAACTCGGCCGTCACGCGGGA
>CAXTFX010000609.1:0-2573 GCA_964243185.1 uncultured Chthoniobacterales bacterium | reverse complement strand
CCTCTTTGCAGTTCGGGCAGATGCGACGCACGAGGCGTTGGGCGCAGGTCAGCAACACGGAGGAGGCGATCAGGAAGGGCTCGATGCCCATGTCGTCCAACCGGGTGATGGCGCCGGCGGCGTCGTTGGTGTGGAGCGTGGAAAGCACCTGGTGGCCGGTGAGGGCCGCCTTGACGGCGATGTCGGCCGTCTCGTTATCGCGGATTTCCCCGATCATCACGATGTCCGGGTCCTGGCGGAGGATGGAGCGCAGCGCGGAGGAGAAGTCCAGCCCGACCTCGGGCTTGACGGCCACCTGGTTGATGCCGGGAAGCTGGAACTCGACCGGGTCCTCGACGGTGACGATGTTGTATTCGGGCTTGTTCAACTCGGCCAGCACCGAGTAGAGCGTCGTCGTCTTGCCCGAGCCGGTCGGGCCGGTGACGAGGATCATGCCGTGGGGCGCGTCCACGGCCTTGCGGAAGGTGGCCAGCGTCGCCTCGTCCAGGCCGAGGTTGTCAATGGAGGTGGACAGCGCGCCCTTGTCCAGGATACGGATGACGATCTTCTCGCCATAGACCGTGGGCAGGAAGGAGATACGGAGGTCAACCTCCTTGCCCTGCACCCGGATGCGGAAGCGGCCGTCCTGCGGGATGCGCCGCTCGGCGATGTTCAGGCCGGCGAGGATCTTGATGCGCGAGGCGATGGCGTTCTGTAGGCTCTTGGGCGGGCCGGAGGACTCGATGAGGTTGCCGTCAATGCGGTAGCGCAGGCGGACGTTCTTCTCGGCCGGCTCGATGTGGATGTCGGAGGCCTTGTCCTTGAGGGCCTGCACGAGCATGAGGTTGACGATCTTGATGACCGGGCCGTCCTCGCTCTCGGCGGAGAGCTTATCGAGGTCAATGTCCTCCTTGGAGTTGCCGCGGGAAACCTCCACGTTGGCGGCGTCCTCGATGGCCGCGTCCTCGGCGGCCTTTTTCATCACCTCGTCAATGACCCCGGCGGCGGAGTGCACGCCCGAGAGCGCGTCGTTGATGCCCCGCTCGGTGGCGATCATCGGCATGATGTCCAGCCTGGTCCGCGCCCGCAGGTCATCCAGGGCGAGGATGTTCATCGGGTCGGCCATCGCCACGAAGAGCTTGTTGCCGACCTTGGCCACGGGCGCCAGCTTGTAGCTCTTGGCCAAGTCCTTGGGCACGAGGTTCATCACCTCCTCGGGCACGCGCAGCTTCGCGAGGTTGATCGGGGGCTTGTCCAGGCAGCGGCCCATGGAGATGACCATGTCCTGCTCGGTGACGAAGCCCTTGTCGGTCAACAGCTTCAGCAAACGGCCGCCCTGCTTGCGCTGGAGGTCCTGGGCCTCGACGAGCTGACCGGGCAGCAGGAGGCCGTCTTCGATGAGGATGTCGGCGATGCGTTCGCCAAAGGATTTTGCGCTCATGGTCGGGTGCGGTGGACGGTGGATCGGGGGGAAAATTCAGGGAACTAATCGCGGGCATCGAGCCGGTAGGAGTCGCGGAGCACCCGCGTCAGGGCAGCGGGCCGGGCCAGATACCATTGGATGTGGTAGTCGAGCTGGGCGGCGGCGGCCTCCTTGGCGGGGGCGTCAAAGGGGTTGCACAGCGCGATCATCACCGTGCGGGAGACGATGTCGAAGGGCACGATGAGCCGGCGCAGGGTCAGCGACTCCGGCAGCAGGCGCACGATGGCGCGGTCAATGTCGTAGTGCTCCAGGGGGATGAAGCCGAACTTGGTCGCGTCAATCATGCCCGAGAGCAGGTCGTCCGTGGATTGGCCGGTGCCTTTGACCACCTCGTCGAGCAACGACGCCGCCAGGGACCCGGCGCCGGCGTCCGCGAGCTTGCCGTTGAGCTGGCGCACCCGGCCCAGGGCGGCGAGCACGTCCGACTCCGGGGCGAGACGCTGGCCGATGAGGAAGCGGGCGAAGGGCTCGTTCCCGTCGTCCGCGGTCAGGGCGCGCTCGAAGGGCACGGCGGGGGCGTCGGGCGCCCCGAAGGAGCGCGCCCCGCTGGCGCCGTTGCTGTTGTTGTTGAAAGCGATCAGGCTGGCGTGGGCCGGACCGGCAAACCCGTCGTCCGGTTCCTGACCGTCGGCGTGAAAGCCGTTCACCCCGTTCGCGTCGGTCGGGGGGTCATCCCGCGGGTGGGTCCGGCTCTCGATCTCGCCCATCAGGGCGATGATGTCCTCAGAATCCGGCCGCTGCTGGAGGATGCCCTCGCACTCCAGGAGCGCGGAGGAATACAACCCCATGTGCAGGTAGGCTTCCGCCAGCTTGCGGGAAACGGAGAGCGCCGCCTCCGTCTGGCCGATCTTGAGGTAGGCCTCCTTGAGGATGTCGTAGGATTGGCAATCCCCAGGCTCCGCCTGCGAGATCACCTCAAACATTTCGATCGTTTGGAGGATCTGGGCGTGTTCCTCGCTGGAGAGCTTGGCTGGAGACATCGCGTTCACGGCTTGGCGCAGGCTTAAAGCCGGAAACATGCCAGGCCCGGCGGGGCCGGGAAATTCCAAATCCCAAACTCCAAATCCCAAAATGTCAGAACTCGTCTTTGGGAGCGAGAAAAGGGTAGGCC
>CAXTFX010000608.1:0-2581 GCA_964243185.1 uncultured Chthoniobacterales bacterium | reverse complement strand
GTCAATGAGCAGCAGGGCGGCGTGCTCGGGGCGGAGCTTGGTGAAGCGGTGATCGGCAGGGATGGGTGAAGCGGAGTCGTGGCTCATGGCGGTGGGTGGTGATTGGTGGACGTGGGAAACCTTGCGCCCGGCCCGCGCGCGCCGCCACGCGCCGGGCGGGGGGATTTTGCGCCGCCGGTCCGGGGGGAACCGGGGTCCGCCTTTTGGGGGAGTAACGAGGCGAGGTGGAAGGGCGGCAACCGTGCGAGCTTGGACCGTGTCGAAGCCCCAAGCCGGACGCGGCGGAAAAACTCTCCGCGCGGGAACGGCCAGCGGGACCATGAACGTCCGGCGGCTGGCGCGCGGGGCTGCCCTGGCGTTCGCGCTGGCTGGTCCTCTGTCGGCGCGGGCGCTGGACCCGACCCGTCCGCTGGCCCACTACCCCAGCCGGGTCTGGCGCTCGGCGGACGGGCTGCCGCAGGACTCGACCTTGCGCGTGCTCCAGACCCGCGACGGCCACCTCTGGGCCGCCACGGAGGAAGGGTTAGCGCGTTTCGACGGCGTGCGGTTCACCGTGCTGGACACCCGCACCCGGCCCGAGATGCCGGGCAACCTCGTTTACTCCCTGGCCGAAGACGCCCGGGGCCGGCTCTGGTTCGGCACCTCCACCGGGCTGGGCTGCCTGGAGCCAGACGGGCGCATCCGCACCTGGACCATCGCCGAGGGCCTGCCCAACGCCACGGTCGGCCACCTCGCCGTGGACCCGGCGGGCGACGCCCTGTGGGTGGGCACGCGCGACGGGCTGGCCCGGCTGTCGTTCGCGGACGGCCGCTTCGAGGTCTTCCGGCAGGCCGACGGGTTGGGCAGCAACGCCGTCTGGGCGCTGCGGTGCGACCGCGCGGGCCGGGTCTGGGTGGGCACGACCGGGGGCTTGAGCATCCGGGAGCCGGGCGGCGGGAGTCGCTTCCGGCTGTTCACCCGGGAGGACGGCCTGCCGAACAACGTCGTGCAATCCCTGGCTGAGGACGCCCGCGGGGAGACCTGGGTGGGCACCGCCGGCGGGCTGGCGCGGCGGGAGGGCGCGGCGCGCTTCGCCCTGGTGCCGACCACGGAGGAGGGTGGCGGGGAGATCATCAACTCGCTCTACGGCGACCGCGAGGGCTACCTGTGGATCGGCGGCCGGCCCACGGTGCGGCGCCTGCGCGTGGCGGACGGGCGGCTGGAGACCTTACCGCCCGACTCCCGCGGGCCGGGGTTGACCACGCAGGGATTCTGGGAAGACGCCGAGGGCAGCCTGTGGATTGCCTCCTACGGGGACGGCGCGCTGGTGCAGTTGAGCGACAGCCGTTTCGCCAACGTCACCCCGCGCGACGGCCTGCCGGCGCCCTACGTCAGCAGCCTCGCCGCGGACCCGGCGACCGGCAGCGTCTGGGTCAGCACCAGTCGCGGCCTAGCCCGCTTCCACGGTGGCGCGGCCCAACCCGTGGACATGCCCGCCGGGCGCCAGGGAACCTCCGTCGGCGCGCTGTGCGTGGACCGGCGCGAACCCGGCGGCCTGTGGTTCGCCACCCGCAACAAGGGACTCGGCCATGCCGCCGCCGACGGGCGCACGGAGTGGTTCGACCACCTGCTCCTGGACATCAACACCCTGTGGCAGGACCCCGCCGGTGAACTCTGGGCCGGCACCCCCGAAGGCATCCGCCGCTGGCGCGAGGGCCGGCTGGAGATGCCTCCGGCCGACGGGCCGCTGGCCGCGTTGGCCAACCTGCCGGTGAAAACCAGCCTCACCGACCGGGCCGGCAACCTCTGGCTGGGCACGCGCACGGGAGGCTTGGTCCGGCTCGCCCCGGACGGGCGGGTCGCGCGCTGGGACAGCACGCGCGACCGGGTGACCGGTCCGGTGATGGTCATCCACGAGGACGCGGAACACGACGGCTGCCTGTGGGTCGGCACCCTCGGCGGCGGGCTGCTGCGCTGGAAGGAGGGCGTCCTGCGCGCCTGCACCGAGCGCGACGGGCTGTTCGACCGCAACGTCTTCTGGTTGGAGGAAGACGCGGCGGGGGACTTCTGGATGACCTGCAACCGGGGTCTGTTCCGCGTGCCCAAGCAGCAGTTGAACGACTGGGCCGAGGGCCGCCGGGCGCGGGTGGAGTGCGCGGTTTACACCGCCGCCGACGGCCTGTGCAGCGCCGAGGGCACCGGCGGCGGCTCGCCCCCAGGCTGCCGCGCGCCTGACGGCAGACTGTGGTTCGCCACCCCCAAGGGGGCCGTGGTGGTCGAGCCGGGCCGGGCCGATGGGGCTGCCCCCGCCGCCGGCCCGCTGGCCGTGCGCGTGGAAGGGGTCGTGGCGGACGGCCGCAGCCTCCGCGCGCCATCGCCCGGCTCCGGGTTAACCCTGCTGCCCGGCACGGAGCGGCTGGAGTTCGCCTACACCGCGCCGACCTTCCGCGCCGCCGAGCGCGTGCGCTTCCGCTGCCGGCTCGACCCGCTGGACCGGGACTGGGTGGAAACGGACACGCGCCGGGCAGCCTTCTACACGCGGCCGGCCCCGGGCGCCTACCGCTTCCAGGTCCAGGCCCGCCGACCGCAGGGGGACTGGGGC
>CAXTFX010000607.1:0-2595 GCA_964243185.1 uncultured Chthoniobacterales bacterium | reverse complement strand
GGACCGGCCCCCAGGACAAAGTTCGCCCCCACGTAGAAATCCCGTGCCGACGCCCCGGCCCCTGCCACAGTGCCGCCCCCCTCCATACGCCCTCTCGCCCTCATCACCGGTGGGTCCCGCGGCACCGGCCGCGGCGTCGCCCTGGAGCTGGCCCTTGCCGGCACCCACGATTTGCTCGTCAACTACGCCGGCAACGAGGGCGCCGCCCGCAAATGTCGCGACCTGTGCGTGGACCGCATGGACGGTCAGGGCACCGTCGAGATCGTCCAGGCCGACATCTCCGTCGCGGCCGACCGGGCGCGGATGCTGGATTTCGCCCGCGCGCGTTTTGGCCGGCTGGATCTGCTGGTGAACAACGCCGGGGTGGCCCCGAGCGTCCGCGCCGACCTGCTCGACGCGGGGGAAGAGTCCTTTGATCGGCTCATCAACGTCAACCTCAAGGGGCCGTATTTTTTAACGCAAGGCGCCGCGAAGCTCATGCGGGAGAAACCGGCGGTGCCGGAGTTCCCCCGGGCCGTGATCAACGTCACGAGCATCTCGGCCTTCACGGTTTCCACCGACCGCGGCGACTACTGCGTGGCCAAAGCGGGATTGGCGATGATGACCAAACTTTACGCGGTGCGGCTGGCGGGGTTCGGCGTCAACGTGTTTGAAATCCAGCCTGGCGTGATCGAAACCGACATGACCGGCGCCGTGAAGGAAAAATACGATGCGCTTTTCACCGGCGGCCTGACGCCGATCAACCGCTGGGGGCAGCCGTCCGACGTCGCGCGGGCCGTCGCCGCCGTCGCGCGCGGGGCGTTCCCGTATAGCACGGGGCAGGTGTTTAACGTGGACGGCGGACTTCACCTCCGCACGCTCTGACGATGGCGATTCAGCCACCAAAAACACCAGGTTTGCTCCGCGCCCCTCCCCTTCTCGATGTTAAGGATCAACCACGACCTCAAGCCTGCTGATCTCCTCAAGAAAATCACGCGCCTCCGGGAAGTTTCTACGCCGAAAATCTGGTCCGTTGACCGGGGCGACCGCCCCGGCGCCGCCTCGCCGGTGTTCACCGTGGACGGCCGCTACACCGCACGCGGCTGGACGGAGTGGACGCAGGGCTTCGCCTACGGCTCGGCGCTGTTGCAGTTCGACGCCACGGGTGACGCGGCGTTCCTCACCCTGGACCGCGAGCGCACGCGGACCCGGATGGCGGCGCACGTCACCCACACGGGCGCGCACGACCACGGGTTCAACAACGTTTCCACCTACAGCAACCTCTGGCGGCTGATGAACGAGGGCCGCATCCCGGAGGACGGCCCCGAGCGCGACTTCCTCGAGCTGGCGCTGAGATGTTCCGGCGCCGTGCGGGCTAACCGTTGGACGGCCACCAACGACGGCGGCGGGTTCATCTACTCCTTCAACGGCCCGCACTCGCTGTTCGCCGATACCATCCGCTCCCTGCGCTCGCTGGCTTTGGCGCACCGGCTCGGCCACAGCCTGAGCGGCGAGCGCGACGTGCAGATTTCGTTGTTGGGCCGGCTGGTTGACCACGCCGCGGCGACGGCCAAATATTCCGTCTGCTACGGCGAGGGCCGGGACCACTACGACGTCCGCGGCCGGGTGGCGCACGAGAGCGTGTTCAACCGGAACAACGGCGACTACCGTTGCCCCAACTCGCAACAAGGCTACGCGCCGTTCTCGACGTGGACGCGCGGCCTGGCCTGGATCGCGTGCGGCTTCCCGGAGGAGCTGGAGTTCTTGGACACGCTGCCCGACGGCGAGGTGCAAATGTTCGGCGGCCGCCCGCACGTTGAAGGCTTCATGTTAAAGGCCGCGCAGGCGACCCTGGACTTTTACCTGGATCACACGCCGACCGACGGCATCCCGTATTGGGACACCGGCGCGCCGTTCCTATACAAGCTCGGTGACGATTATTTGAACCGCCCCGCCGAAGTCTATAACGACCACGAGCCCGTGGACTCCTCCGCCACGGCCATCATCGCGCAAGGTTTCCTGCGTATGGGCCGTTACTTGCAACGCAAGGGCGGCGCGATGTCCGGCGAACGTTATTTCCAGGCCGGTTTGACCATCTTGGAAACGCTCTTCGACGAACCGTATCTCTCCACCAGCGAGCGTCACCAAGGGTTGATCCTGCACTCCGTCTATCACCGCCCGAACGGCTGGGACCGCATCCCGCCCGGCCGCAAGGTGCCGGCGGACGAGTCCAGCATGTGGGGCGACTACCACGCCCGCGAGGCCGCACTGTATGTGCAACGCCTGGCCGAGAACAAGCCGGACTACACGTTCTTCGGACCCGCAATTTCCTGAGCCATGAAAATCGCTCCGGGAGAGGTGACATTCAGGTGGACGGCGCGGTTTGCCTTCGGCTATCTCCGCTTCGCTCTGGTTCTCGCGCCGTTTGCTGCGTCGGCACGACGTCTGATTTTTAGCTCGCCACGCTCGGAGTAACGGCGCGAGAACCGAGTCTGCGAGATAGCCGAAGGCAAACCGCGCCGTCCACCTCGGAGCTGAACATCCGCCAGTTCTGCGCGCTCCCCATCGCCGGAGCCCGCGCGTTCCTCGATGGTCTGAGCTTCACCGGCACCCAGC
>CAXTFX010000606.1:0-2635 GCA_964243185.1 uncultured Chthoniobacterales bacterium | reverse complement strand
CCGCCCTGCGCGCGCTGCTGCGTCGGGCCGCCGACGCGCTCATCGCCCGCGACGGCGACACCCTGGAAACCATCCTCGCCGCCGACTACACCTTCGGCACACCCGTCGGCCAGGCCCTCAGCCGCGCCCAGCGCATCGCCGCCGTCCGATCCGGCCAGCGGCCGGTCCAGAGCCTGGACTACGACGACGTGGCCGTGCGCGTTTACGGCGACGCCGCCGTGCTCACGGCCCACTACGTCGAGCACGCTGCCCCCGACGGCAAGCCCAGCGGCGGTCGGTTGCTCAACGTCTATGCGCGCCCACCCGGCGCCGGCCCCGACGCTTGGCGGATGGTCGCCAGCCAGAACGGCTTCGACGCACCCCCGACGGACCCGAAATAGGTCGTCCGCCCACCCCCGCCGCCGGATGTTCGCCGCCCGCCTCCTGCTCGGCCTCGGCCTGCTCGCCAGCGCGTTGAGCGCGTGGGACACCCTCGCCCACGTCTGGGACCCCGCCTTCCGCGCCCCCGCCCTGCCGCTCGGGCCGACGCACTCCAATTACCACGCCTTCCGCGAGTTCACCCTCACCCTGGGCGCGATCACCGTCCTGGTTTACGGCCTCGGCCAACCCGCCGCCCGGCGCACGCGGCCGTTGTGGGTCGTCATGCTGGTCATAGCCCTGGGCTACCACGGCGGCTGGTGGCTGCCGGGGCCGCTCTTCGGCCTCTACGCGCCCAACCGGATGGCCGCGGTGGACCACGCCGTCGCCACCGTCCTCACGCTGGCCGGGGTGCTGTTCGCCCGCCGGCACTACCGGGCTGACCCGCCTTGAACCTACGGAGCGTTCCCCGCTGGCCGCTCTTTGTTTGCGCCTCGGCCGGCTTGGCCGCGCCGCCAGGCCGCGCCACGGAGCCGGCCGTCGCCGCCTCCACCCCGACGGCATCTCCTCGCGTCCCCCCCTCCTGGTGCCCGGCGTGCGGACGGTGACGACGTTCTGAGGCCGGGTCGTGGTTCAACCGCGGCCAACCAGCGTCCGCAACGGCCCGGAACCTTTCACCGCCAGCGTCCCCTCCGGCCACACCAGGGCATACGGGATGACCGGCACCGGGGGCGCCAGCGCGCGGTAAACGGCTCCCGGCAACCGCACGCAACGCAGGCTGTCGGGCAGCACGCTCACCCCCGGCCCGACGGCCACCGCGGCGACCAGTTCGCTCAAGGGTCCCTCCAGCCAGCGGCCCACCCGCGGCTCGAAACCCGCGCCCCGGCACGCCCCCACGATGATCTCCCCCAGGTCCGGCCGCCCCACCCCGCCCGGCAGGACGAACTCCTCCGCCGCCAACGCCACGCGCCGTCGCCCACCCGCCGCCAGCGGGTGCGCGGCCGGCAGCACGGCCAGCAGCCGCCCCCGGTAAACCGGCCGGCAGCCCCATTCCCCCCGGTCCACCCGCGCCTGGGCCGCCGGGGGCAGCGGCAGGTTGACGCACGCCGCGTCGAGCTGGCCCTTGGCCAGCCGTTCCAGCAGCGGACCGGCCGGGGCGTGGTCAAAGTCCAGCCGCACCCCGGGCCAGGCCAGCCGCACCCGCTCCAGGTGCCGACGCAACCGTGGCAGGTGCCCCGGCCCGAGCACGCCCAGGCGCAGGGTCGGCGGCGCGGCCCCGCGGCGAGCGTTCACGCTGGCCACCGCCTGCCCGACGCGGGCCAGCGCGGCGCGCGCCTCGGGCAGGAAGCGCCGGCCGGCCTCCGTCAGCCGCACCGCGCGCGGCCCCCGCTCCAGCAGCGCCACGCCGAGTTCCCCCTCCAGGTCACGCACCTGCCGGGAGAGCGGCGGCTCGGAGACGTGCAGACGCACCGCCGCGCGGGCGATGCTGCCCTCCTCGGCAACCGCGACGAAGTAACGGAGGTGGCGTAGTTCCATGACGTTGAGGGGGGCACGTTCCGCTCGGACCAACGGCCCGGAGGCTATCAAAAAGGCAACCTCGCACCAACCGACAAAGTGGCCGGCACCCGGGTGGTCCCAATCGAAGCTCTCCCTGAACCCCCAATCCAACCACCCAAGCATCCCCTCCCTTGGGCGCTTAACATCCCCTTCGTGCGCGCCTGGGAACTCCTCCTTTGGCCCAATCCCCCGAGCGCACCCTCTCCCGGTTGCACCAGTTCCGCCGCTTGGGCCAGCCGCGTTACGTGCGCGCACCAACCCCTAGCGTCATGTTGCTACCTGCCCTTAGTTTTTCCTCTGGCCAGCTCCCGCGCTTTGGCAACGTCGAGTTTGACCTCCCCCGCCTTGCCCAGCGCTTGATAGGCAAAGGCTCGACCCTAGTAAGCGGGAGCAAGCTGCGGGTCTAGCTCAATGGCTCGGCTGTATTTTGCGACGCCCTAGTAATACTGCGTCAGGTTGTTTTCAGGTGGTTAAAGCGGGAGTGGCACCAGCGACATCGGCCGCTCCTGCGGTTGAGCACGGCCTGAAGGAGCCGGCGCGTCGCCGGCAGGGTTAACGGCGGCCTTTTTTTGGCGCCTGCACTCCTTCTGCGGTGCTGCTCGGTGTGCAGGAAGGCGGAAGGCCGCCGTGGCCAGGGCGACGTGGTGGCACCAGCCCGTCCAGGAGCGACCCTCGAAGTGGTCGAGCCCCAACTCCTCCTTTCACCCGCGGTAATCCTGCC
>CAXTFX010000605.1:2171-2645 GCA_964243185.1 uncultured Chthoniobacterales bacterium | reverse complement strand
CCAGCTTCAGCCCGACGCTGCTGGCCGTCGCCCGCGAGCTCTTGCACGGCCTCCACCGGCCGGGCTTCCTCTACAAGAAGGCCGGCGTCCTCGCCCTCGGGTTGGTGCGCGAAACCGAGGCGCAAACGCACCTCTGGGACCACCCGGACCAGGGGCGGGAGCGGCGGTTGATGGCGGCGATGGACGCGGTGAACGCCCGGTTCGGCCGCGACACCCTGCGGCCAGCGGCGGCGGGCTTCGTCAAAAAAGCTTGGCGGATGCGCTCCGAACGTCGCTCGCCCGATTACACCACCTCCTGGAATGCGCTGCCGACCGCCTGGGCTACTTGATGTTTCCGCCGGGCGGCGCTGTCTAAAAACCAGACACCCCGACCTCTGCCACCGCCAGCCTTTGTGCTAACATCATCCTCGCACCCCCATATTTCGGTTTTTTGACGAAAATTTTACCCCTTGGCGGTTTGCGAGGTTGACACCC
>CAXTFX010000605.1:0-2161 GCA_964243185.1 uncultured Chthoniobacterales bacterium | reverse complement strand
CCTGGGCTATTTGATGTCTCCGCCGGGTGGTATTGTCTGAAAACCAGGCACCCCGACTTCGTTTACCTCTAGCCTTTGTATCTAACATCATCCCCGCACCCCCATGTTTCGGTTTTTTGACGAAAATTTTACCCCTTGGCGGTTTGCGAGGTTGACACCCCCGACCTTTTTGATACGGCTTGGCCTCTTCCGGCCACCTCCCCCGCGGCCGGTCGGACGAAAGGAACCCTGCCGTGCGCTGCCCGAAATGCAAAAGCATCGAGGACCGGGTCATTGACTCCCGGCCGGTGAACCATTCTGCCGGTATCCGGCGCCGGCGCGTCTGCCTGAACTGCGAATACCGTTTCACCACCTACGAGCAGATTGAGCGCGCCGACATGCTCGTCACCAAGCGCGACGGCCGGCACGAACCCTTCGACCGCGGCAAACTCTACCAGGGGATCACCAAGGCGTGCGAGAAACGACCCGTGAGTCTCGATATCATCGAAGGCGCCGTGAGCGACATCATCGAAGAACTCGAGGGCAAGCACGGCCGGGAAGTCTCCACCCATGATATCGGCTTGGCCGTGATGAACAGGCTCCACGGCATCGATGACGTGGCTTACGTCCGCTACGCCTCCGTCTATCGCCGGTTCCAGGATGTCGGCGAGTTCCTCGACGAAATTCGTCAACTGCGCGTGCGCCCCAAACCTAACGGTGCCCAACAGGAATTTTTCAACTGATCCGCCCGCGTTGGCGTCGTTGGCACCCCTCCGCGGCTAAATTATCCGACCCCCCGAACGTCTCCGTTTCCCATGATCGCGCTCCGAGATGAATTGCCCCTGCTGGCCCGGACCGGCGGCACCGTCACCGCTCTGAGCGGCGACTGGCTGCAACACGCCTTGGAGCGCGCCGCTTCCAAGGCCGGCTACGGCGAACGCTGGTGGCTGGCGCCCGACCTCGCCCGTGGGGTGGTCCATTACCTGCGCCTCCACTACACGGAAACCACCATCCGCCTGGCCCGCCTGCGCCAGGCCGTCCGCGACGTGCTCCGCGGCATCGGCTACCAGGAAATCGCGCGGCACTTCCGACCCTCGCCGGCCCTCAGCCAGGTGGATTTGAGCCGGCTCGCGGTCGGCGCCAGCGGCACGGGGGAATTTTTCGCCCGCCTCGCCGCCCGCCTGCGCGCGTTGCGCGACACGGCCACGAGCGACGACGGCGCGCTCCAGCTCCACGGTTTGGGGGAGTGCGTTGACGAGCTGCTGGTGGGCAGCGGCGACCACGACGACTGCCCGGCGCTGTTGCGGGCGCGCATCGTCCACTTCGTCCGTGCCGAGCTGCTCGCGCTCGGCTGGGAGGGCGTGCGTTTCTCCATCGGATAGCCGGGAATCCGAACGCGATGAACATTTTCGAGCGCATCATCGCCCGTGAGGTCCCCGCGCAGATCATTTACGAGGACGCCGACGTGGTCGCCTTCCAGGACGTGGATCCGAAGGCGCCAGTTCATGCCCTGATCGTTCCCCGCCGCCTGATTCCCCGCGTCGGCGAGGCCACCGAGGCCGACGCCGCCGTGCTCGGCCGCCTGCTGCTCGCCTCCCGCGCCGTGGCCGAGCGTCTCGGCGTGCTCGACAGCGGCTACCGTCTGGTCATCAACCACGGCCGGGACGCCGGCGAGAGCGTGCCGCACCTGCACGTTCACCTGTTGGGCGGGCGGCACCTGGCGTGGCCGCCGGGGTGAGAGAGAATGCCTCACGCAGAGGCCGCCGAGGTCGCAAAGGAGGGAGAAAGGAAAAAGGGGGTATAAAAGAGAGGGGCAGGTCGGGAGGTTTCAGCAAACCTTCATCTCACCGCTTCTCCCTCCTTTGCGACCCCGGCGGCCTCTGCGTGAGGCATCTCTAAACGATCCCGAACGGTTTCACGTTGTCGCGCACCAGGTCCAAGCTCGTGCGCACGATTTCGCCCATCGTTTCACACTGCCGGAAACGCCGGTGCCCGTGGTGCTCCGCCAAACTGCCGCGCAACTGCGCGATCTTGTCCGGCGGCGCCAACGGCTCGTGCACCATCGCGTCCAACAAACCGTCCAGCCGGCCGCGCTCGACCTTCATGCGCAGGGCGATCAACGCGCGTTCCTCCGCCTGGTATTGCCGCATGGACTGAACGTCCATGTGCTTCTTGCCGAACT
>CAXTFX010000604.1:0-2646 GCA_964243185.1 uncultured Chthoniobacterales bacterium | reverse complement strand
AGGACGTCCAGGACCGCCTCGACAAATACCGCAAGCAAAGCCGCAAGACTGTCCTGATGCTGGTTCAAAATGGCGATGGCATGCGCTGGATTCCTCTCCCGCTTAACGTTCCGACCGATAAAAAACCAGGCTAACGGTCCTCTACAGCCTTTCCCTCCGGTTGAGGATGAGGGCGTTATCACCAGCCCTCACCGTCAGCCGGAGCGCCGATTGCCTCACCCCGAGACTTGGCTAGAGATTCGCCCGGAAGGCCTTTTCTGTGCCCCTGGCGGCTTCTACATCGACCCGGTTCGTCCTGTTTCCTACGCTCTTATCACGCACGCCCACGGCGATCACGCCCGACCCGGCCATGATGCCGTTCTCGCCAGCCCCGAGACCATCGACCTCATGGATGTTCGCATGGGCGAGGGCAGGGCCGGCATGACCCAGCAGAAACTCGACTACGGCGTGCCGTTAAAAGTTAATGGCGTCCAGGTCTGGCTCGAACCCGCCGGCCACGTTCTTGGCAGTGCTCAAATCGCCATGGAATGGCGCGGCAGCCGGGTCGTCGTCAGTGGCGACTACAAGCGCCAGCGTGACCCCACCTGCCGCCCATTTGATCCCATTCCCTGCGATGTCTTCGTCACCGAAGCAACTTTCGCGCTCCCCGTCTTCCTCCACCCTCCGGCCGAAGACGAAATCTCCCGCCTCCTTGCAAGCGTTACCCTCTTCCCCGACCGCACCCACGTCATCGGCGCCTACGCCTTCGGCAAAGCCCAGCGGGTGATCAAGCTCTTGCGCCAGGCCGGCTACGACGCTCCGATCTATCTACACGGCGCCATGGTCAACCTCTGCAACGCCTACGAGCGACTTGGCATCTCCCTCGGCGAACTTCTCCCCGCCACGGTGCAGACCAAGGGCAAGCTTGCCGGGGCCATCGTCCTCGCCCCACCCGGCGCCATTGCCGACCGGTGGGCGCGCCGTCTCGCCGACCCGGTTGTCTGCTATGCTTCCGGCTGGATGCGCGTCCGTCAGCGTGCCCGCTCCCGCGGCGTCGAACTCCCCCTCGTCATCTCTGACCACGCCGACTGGAACGAGCTCAACCAGACCATCGACGACGTCGGCGCTCCCGAGATTTGGGTCACCCACGGCCGCGAGGAGGCCCTGATCCACGAAGTCGCCAAACGCGGCATCGTTGGGCGTGCCCTCCGTCTCATCGGCTACGAAGAAGACGAAGGCGAGGGTGCATAGTCGATCGAGCGATTTAGGAGTAAACGGTTGTACACACTCTATTATTTTCCAGGGAATGCGAGCCTGCTTCCCCACATGGTCCTTCGTGAGATCGGTGTTCCCTTTGAGTTGAGCCTGGTCGATCGCGAGCAAGACATGCAGCAGAGCGCTCCCTATCTTCGCCTCAATCCGAATGGACGCATCCCGGTCCTCGTGGACGACGGCCTCGTCCTTTACGAAACCGCCGCTATCACACTGTATCTTCTCGAGCAGCACCCGAATGCCGGGCTAGCGCCGCACCCCGGTACTCCAGGCCGGGCACGGTTCCTGACCTGGATGGTCCACCTCACGAACACACCGCAAGCGGAATACCGCCCCTGGTTCTACCCCGGCCAGCACGTTATCGATCACGCTGCTGACGCAACCGTCAAACAGGCCGCCGGCGAGCGTCTTGGCCGCATGTTCACCCTAATCGCGGACCAACTCGGCGACGGGCCCTGGCTGTTGGGCAACCGGTTTTCGGCGGTCGATCTGTTCCTGTTCATGCTGATGCGTTGGGGCCGCGCCATGCCGAGCCCGCCCCGCCTGCGGTCGCCCCTCGCAGCGCATGCCGAACGCGTGCTTGCCCGCCCAGCCGTCCAGGCCACCCTCGCCGCCGAGGGACTGACCGAGCCATTCTGCTGAACCCGTCCGCAAGCAGGAGCTCGACCCGGTGATCCCATTCGCCGACCTTCTCGAACGCCTCGTTTTTACCCCCGGCCGATTGGCAAAGATCGCCCTCTTACGCCGCTACTTTGAAACCGCCCCCGACCCGGATCGCGGCTTCGGCCTTGCTGCGCTGACGGACGAACTTGTCTTCGTCGCCGCCAAGCCCGGCATGATCCGCGCTCTTGCCGAGGAGCGCACCGACCCGGTCCTCTTCGCCTGGTCCCGCGACTACGTCGGCGACCTTGCCGAGACCGTCTCCCTCCTCTGGCCTCCCCACCGTACCAACGCCGGCCCGCCTACTATCACCGAAGTCGTCGACACCCTCCTCACGACGCCCAAATCCGACCTCCCCCCAATCGTCGCCAGTTGGCTCGACGCCTCCACCGTCTCCATCCGCTACGCCTTGATCAAACTCATCACTGGCGCCCTCCGCGTTGGCGCCTCCAGCAGACTTGCCAAAACCGCTCTCGCCGAACTCGCCGCCGATCACGCCGAAACCATCGCCGCTGATGATATCGAGGAAGTCTGGCACGGGCTTGCACCCCCCTACGCCCCGCTCTTCGCCTGGCTCGAAGGCCGTGGACCCCGCCCCGATCCCGCTGGCCAGCCTGTATTTCGCCCCTTGATGCTCGCTCAACCGCTGGAAGAAGCTGACATCGCCGCCCTCGACCCGGCCCTTTTCCGCGCCGAATGGAAATGGGACGGCATCCGCGTCCAACTCGTCAGCAC
>CAXTFX010000603.1:0-2650 GCA_964243185.1 uncultured Chthoniobacterales bacterium | reverse complement strand
CCCAGCCGGTGTGCCAGCGGGTGATGCCGTTGCGGACGTATTCGCTGTCGGTGTGGACGACGACTTTGCAGGGGCGGGTCAGGGCTTCCAGCGCGGCGGCGGCGGCGGTGAGTTCCATGCGGTTGTTGGTGGTGACCGGGTCGCCGCCGGTGAGTTCGCGCTCGGTTGAGCCGAAGCGGAGGATGGCGGCCCAACCGCCAGGGCCGGGGTTGGGCTTGCAGCCGCCGTCGGTCCAGATTTCGACGGGAGAAGCTTCAGAGTCCGTAGGCATGTTCGTCGTGAGCCTTCAAATGGAAGCGGAGACGGCGGAGGTATTCGAGGGGGTCCTTGCGGGTGACCATGGCGCCTTCGGGGGTGTTCACCCAGTCGTAGAGGCGGGTGAGGAGGAAGCGGATGGCGGCACCCTGGCAGAGGACCGGGAGGGCGGCGCGCTCGGCCTCGGAGAGAGGACGGGCGGCGGTGTAGCCGCGGAGGAGGGCGCGAGCCTTGGTGACGTTGAATTGGAGCGCACTGGAAGCGTGGGCCGGCTCGAAGCACCAGGCGTTGAGGCAGACGGCGATGTCGTAGGCAAGGAGGTCGGTGGCGGCGAAGTAGAAGTCGATGAGGCCGGAGAGTGCGCCATCGAGGAAGAAGACGTTGTCGGGGAAGAGGTCGGCGTGGATGTGGCCGCGGGGGAGACCGGCGGGCCAGGCGGCGAGGATGGAAGCCAGGGCGGTCTCGAGTTCGACGGCGAGGCCGGGCTGGACCTGGTCGGCGCGGGGCAGGCAGTGGGCGAGGAGCGGGCGCCAGCCGGCGGGGCCGAGGGCGTTGAGGCGCTCGGGGGCGTAGGTTGCTCCGGCGCGGTGGAGGGTGGCGAGGGCGGAGCCGACGGGGCCGCAGTGTTCAGGGCGGACGCGACGAGGCCAGACACCGGGGAGGAAGGTCGTGATGCAGGCGGGGCGGCCGGCGAGGTGGCGGAGGGGTTCGCCGTCGAAGCCGGCGACCGGAAGGGGGCAATTGATGCCTTCCCCAGCCAGATGGCGCATGAGGCCGACGAACCAGGGGAGTTCGGCCGGGTCGACCCGGCGCTCGTAGAGGGTGAGGATGAAATCACCCTTCGTCGTGCGGAGCTGGAAATTGGTGTTCTCGACACCCTCGGCGATGCCGCGGAAGGCGACGGGGGTGCCGAGGTCATATTCCTGGAGATAGGCGGCGAGGGCGTCGTCCGTAACCTCGGTGTAGACGGCCATCAGAGATCGTCCGAGAACGCTACGACGGTGGTCATCCGACGCGGCTGCCCTGCGCCGGCCGGCGCGAAAGCGCCTGACTCACCGTAGCGCATTCCCGAACGATCTCTGGTGTGGATTACGTCAATCCGGCAGGGAGTTTGAAGACGACGTCTTCTTGGGTGACGCGGCGTTCTTCGATCTCGAGGGTGTAGCGCTCGCCCAGCGCGCCGAGAAGGTCTTGGACGAGGGTTTCGGGGGCGGAGGCGGCGGGGGTGGGGCCGAGGCGGCGGACGCCATCGAGATGGGACCAGTCGAGCTGGTTGGCGCGGGGGAGCAGGATGGCGCGTTTGGCGCCGGCGCGCTCGGCGACTTCGCGCAGACGCTGGGAGTTGCTGCTGTTGGGACTGCCGATGACGACGACCAGGTCGCATTCGGGGGCGACGGCCTTGACGGCGGCTTGGCGGTTGGTGGTGGCGTAGCAGATGTCCTCGTTCTTCGGGCCCTCGATGAGGGGGAAGCGGGTGCGGAGGACGTCGATGATGTCCGCGGTGTCGTCGACGGAGAGGGTGGTTTGGGTGATGAAGGCGAGGGCCGGGTCGCCGAAGCCGGTCGGGGGGGTGACGATGCGGGCGTCGTCGACGTCTTGGACGAGGGTGACGCTGCCGGGGGGGAGCTGGCCCATGGTGCCGACGACTTCGGGGTGGCCGGCGTGGCCGATCATGAGGATGTGGCGCTGGCCGGGTCCGCCGCCGGCAAAATGCCGTTCGGCTTCGCGGTGGACCTTGCTGACGAGGGGGCAGGTGGCGTCGAAGTAGAGCAGGTTGCGGCGCTGGGCCTCGGCGGGGACGGATTTGGGGACGCCGTGGGCGGAGAAGACGACGTGGACGGCTTCGGGGACCTCGTCGAGCTCCTCGACGAAAACGGCGCCCTGGGCCTCGAGGTCCTCCACCACAGTGCGGTTGTGGACGATCTCGTGTCGGACGTAGACGGGGGCGCCGTGGCGGCGGAGGGCCTCCTCGACGACTCGGATGGCGCGGTCGACGCCGGCGCAGAAGCCGCGGGGGCCGGCGAGAACGACGCTGAGGTGAGGTTTGGGCTGTGGGTTGGTGTCCATCATATCCAGGGCCTGTGTGTTGGGACTGTCTTGGAGAGGACTGGCCCGCCGGCTTGTTATGGCTACAAGAGGGGCCTCCGCCAAGTGCAGGCGATCTGGAGTGACGAATGGCAGCGATGTGCGGGCGGTTGGTGGCGTTGGGGTTGGCGGGTCTGGTGGCCGGATGCGGGGACACGCCGGATAAGTTCGCGCCGGCGTGCCCGCGGCCATCGATCTTGGGGGATGCGGGCGATCTGCAGCGATTCCGGGGGGCGGGACGAGACTTTCTGGACACGTCGCTGCAGGGGCGGATCACGAGCATCAACGGGAGTTGCACGGCGGATGGCAG
>CAXTFX010000602.1:0-2656 GCA_964243185.1 uncultured Chthoniobacterales bacterium | reverse complement strand
AGGAGACCGAGAACGCCCTCGTGGACCTACGCACCCTCGCCGGCCAGGCCGAGGCCCAGGGCCGCTCCGTGGACGCCGCCCGCCGCACCCTGGAGCTGGCGCAGAACCAATACCAGCGGGGCGCCGTGAGCTTCCTCGACGTGCTCGACGCCCAGCGCACGCTCTTGCAGGGGGAACGGGTCAGCGCCCAGCTCCTCGGCCAACGCTTGCAGGCGACCGTTAACCTCATCAAGGCCCTCGGCGGCGACTGGAAATAACCCTCTCTCCCATGCCCGACCCCAACGGCCAGATGAACTTTCGCAAGTGGGTCGGCGTGCTCGGCACCATGCTGGGCGCGTTCATGGCGGTGCTGGACATCCAGATCACCAACTCCTCGCTCCAGGACATTTCCGGCGGCATCGGCGCGACGGCAGAGGAGGGCTCCTGGATTTCGACGAGCTACCTCATCGGCGAGATCATCACCATCGCGCTGACGGCGTGGCTCTCGAAGGTGTTCACCGTCCGCTACTACCTGCTGGCCAACGTCGCCCTGTTCCTCCTGTTCTCGGGGTTGTGCGGCATCTCCACGAGCCTGGGCGAGATGATCGTCTTCCGCGCCCTGCAGGGGTTCACCGGCGGGGTGCTCATCCCGATGTCGCTGACGGTGATCGTCTCGACCATGCCCAAGAAGCTCCAGGGCGTCGGGCAGGCGATGTTCGGGCTGACGGCCACCCTGGCGCCCGCCATCGGGCCGGCGCTCGGCGGGTGGCTGACGGACCGCTTCGGCTGGGAGTGGAATTTCTTCATCAACTTCCTCCCCGGCGCGGTGATGCTCTTCGCCATCTGGTATGCCATTGACCCGCAGCCGATGAAGCTGGGGGAGTTGGCCAAGGGCGATTACCCCGGCATCATCTGCATGGCCATCGGGCTGGGCTCGTTCGTGGCCATGCTGGAGGAGGGCCAGCGCAAGGACTGGTTCGGCAGCAGCTTCATCCAGACGTGCGGGGCGCTGGCGGCGGTGTTCGTGCCCGCGTTCATCATCATCGAGCTGATCCGCGCGCAGCCCTTCGTGAACCTGCGGCTGATGTGGAGCCGCAACCTGGGCTTCTCCTCCATCGTGGCGTTCGGCCTCGGGCTGGGCCTCTACGGCTCGGTTTACATCATCCCGCTCTACCTCGGCGAGGTGCAAAGATACTCCCCGCTCCAGATCGGGGAGACGCTGATCTGGGTGGGCTTCCCGCAACTTTTCATCTTCCCCATCCTGCCGTTGCTGATGAAGCGGATTGACCTGCGCGCGCTGGTCTGTTTCGGCTGCATCCTCTTCGCGGTGAGCTGCCTGATGTCCACGCACATGAGCCTGGACTACGCGCACGACCAGTTCGTGTGGAGCAACCTCGTCCGCGCCTTGGGCCAGCCCTTCACCATCGTGCCCATCACGGCGCTGGCGACGGGGACCTTGGCGCGCCGGGACGCGGCCAGCGGCTCGGCCATCTTCAACATCTGCCGCAACCTGGGCGGCAGCGTGGGCATCGCCATCCTCTCCACGGTCGTGACGCGGCGCGAGCAGTTCCACGACTTCCGCATCGGGGAACGGGTTTCGGCCTACGACCTGGCCACGCAGGGGCGCGTGGCCAGTGTGACCAACAGTTTCGTCGCCAGAGGTTTTGACCCGGTGACGGCGCAGAATCAAGCCTACGGGTCCCTCAAACAGACCGTGCGACGCGAGGCCAACATCCTGGCCTTCAGCGACGCCTTCCTGGTCGTGGCCGTCGGCCTGTTCGTCGCCGCCGGGCTGGTCTGGTTCTGTAAAAAGACCGAGGCCAAGGCGGGCGGCGAAGCGGGCTGAGGACCCCCGGCTTTCACGCCCGCCGCCCCCTCGCCAGCACCGTCTGCAAATGCGGGCTCTGCGCCTCCCGCGAGACGACGCCGACGGAGATTTCCCCAAACCCCGCGCCCTCCAACAACTGGTGCAACTCCAACTCGCTGAACCCCAGCCACAGGTCCGCGTAAAGCTCCCGCGCCTGCTCGAAACCGTGCGCCAGCAGGTCCAGGATCACCACCCGCCCGCCCGGTTTCAAGATCCCGTGCGCCGCCGCCACCGCCCGCGCCGGCGTCGGCGCGTGGTGAAGCGCCTGCGAGAAGATCGCCAGGTCCACGCTCCCCGCGTCAATCGGCGGCGCCTGGATGTCCCCCAGCCGGTATTCCAGGTTCTTGAACCCGTGTTCCTTGGCCAACCCCGCGCCGAACTCGACCATCTTTTCCGACGAATCCACCGCGATGACCTTCTCCGCGTTGCGCGCCAGCAGTTGGCTCAACGTCCCCTCCCCCGCCCCGAGGTCCGCGATCACCATCGGCGGCAGCAACCCGAACAGGGTGTGCGCCAATGCCTGCCACGAGCGCCCCGGGCAATACGCCCGGCCGAACTTCCCCGCCAGCCGGTCGAAATACTCCCGCGCCCGGTCCGCCCGTTTCTTCAACACCAGCTCCAGCGCCGTCCGGTCCGTCACGCTCTCGGGAATCTCCCGCGCGCTCGCCGCCACGATCTCCCGCAAGCTCGCGTGCGCCGCGCCGGCCGGAGCCGGACCGTAGTAAATGTTCTTCCCCGCCCGCCGGTCCCGCACCAGCCCCGCCCGCTTGAGTTGCGCCAGTTGCGCGGAAATCCGCGACTGCCCCATCC
>CAXTFX010000601.1:0-2658 GCA_964243185.1 uncultured Chthoniobacterales bacterium | reverse complement strand
CGCTCCTCACGTCGCCATCACCGGCTCCTTAAAACGCGAGCGACTCTCGCCGCTGGCCGTCACGCGGATCTCGGCGACGGCGTGGGCCACGTCCTTCGCGGGGGCGACGGTGATGCGCACGAACTTGGAGGTCGGCGTGTTGCTGCGCTCGGCCGTGGAGTTGATCGGCACCAGCACGTTGGCCTCGGGGAAATACGTCGCCGTGCAGCCGCGGGGGATCTCGAAGGGGGCAACCAGGAAGTGCTTGGCCACGCGCGTCTCGCCCTCGAAGTGGCTGGTCAGGTCCACGATCTGGCCCTGTTGCAGGCCGCGGTCGCGCACGTCGTCGGGGTTCATGAAGATGACGCGGCGACCGTTGTAAATGCCGCGGTAACGGTCGTCCAACCCGTAGATGGTCGTGTTGAACTGGTCGTGCGTGCGGATGGTCATCATCAGATACTCGTTGCGGCCGACCTCGTTGCGGGGGACGGAGGCGCCGGCCATGAACTTCGCCTTGCCGATGCCGTTGTTGAACTTGCGCCGGTCGCGCGGGTCGTTGGGCAGGTAGAAGATGTTGTCCTTGATGCGCTCGTTGAACCGCTCGAAGCCGGGGATGACGCGCTCGATGCGGTCGCGGATCAGGTCGTAGTTGCCGGCGAACGACTTCCAGGGCGTGGCGGCGTTCTCTCTGAGTGTCGCCCGAGCGAGGCCGCAGACGATGTCCACCTCGCTCTTGGAGTGCTTGGAGGCCGGTTCCAGGTCCCCGCGGGAGGAGGAGACGACGCCCATCGAATCCTCGACGGTGACGAACTGCTTGCCCGTGGCCTGGCGGTCAATCTCCGTGCGGCTGCGGCAGGGCAGGATGAGAGCGATCTCGCCGGTGACGAGGTGGGCGCGGTTGAGCTTGGTGGAAACGTGCGCCGTCAGCCGGCAGCGGCTCAGGGCGCGGGCGGTGTATTCGGTGTCGGGCGTGGCGGAGAGGAAGTTGCCGCCAATGCCGATGAAGGCGCGGATCTTGCCCTCGTGCATGTGCTTGATGGTCTCAACGGTGTCCGTGCCGTGGGCGGAGGGCGGGGTGAAGGCGAACTCCTTGCCGAGCTCGTCCATGAACTTGTCGTTCATGCGCTCCCAGATTCCCATCGTGCGGTCGCCCTGGACGTTGGAGTGACCGCGCACGGGACACGGGCCGGCGCCGGGGCGGCCGATGTTGCCGCGCAGGAGCAGGAAGTTCATCACGCTCTGGATGGTGGCGACGGAGTTCGGACTCTGGGTCAGGCCCATCGCCCAACAGGCGATGACGGACTTCGCGTGCAAACACAGGTCGGCGGCCTCGCGGAGCTGGTGGCGCGTCAGGCCGCTGGAGACGGTGATGTCGTCCCAGCTCGTGGCCTTCAGGTCCGCGATCAGTTCGTCGTAGCCAACGGTGTGTTCGCGGATGAAGGCGTGGTCGAACACCTTGCCGGGAGCCTTTTCCTCCTCTGCGAGCATCTCCTTCATGATGCCCTTGAAAACGGCCAGGTCGCCGTTGATCCGCACGGGCAGCCAGAGGTCCGACAGGGAGAAGCCCTTGTTCAGGAGCATCCGGTAGGGGAACGCGAGCGGGTTCTTGTATTCCTGCGGGTTCGGGTTGACCACGCGCATCAACCCCGTCTCGGGCAGGGGGTTGATGGACAGGATCCTGGCCCCGTTCTTCTTGGCCCGCTCCAGGCTGGTGAGCATCCGCGGGTGGTTGGTGCCGGGGTTCTGGCCGACGATGATGATGAGCTCCGTCTCCTCGAAGTCTTCCAGCGTCACGCAGCCCTTGCCGATGCCGATGGTTTCGTTCAGGGCGGCGCCGCTCGATTCGTGGCACATGTTCGAGCAGTCCGGCATGTTGTTGGTGCCGAACTGGCGGATGAAGAGCTGCCAGAGGAAGGCGGCTTCGTTGGAGGTGCGCCCGGAGGTGTAGAAGGCTCCGGCGTCCGGCGTAGGGAGGGCGTTCAACTCCTTGGCCATGAGCGCGAACGCCTCGTCCCAGGAGATCGGCGTGTAGTGCGTGGCGCCCTCGCGCTTGACCATCGGCTTGGTCAGGCGGCCCTGCTCGTTGAGCCAATAGTCGCTCTGCTTGGCCAGGTCGGCGACGGAGTGGGTCTTGAAGAACTTGTCGTCAATGCGCTTGCGGGTGGCGTCGTCGGTCACGGCCTTGACCCCGTTCTCGCAGAACTCGAAGATGTGACGATCCTCGTCCGGGTTGGGCCACGCGCAGGATTGGCAGTCGAAGCCGTTTTTCTTGTTCACGTCCATCCACGTCTTCACGCCGCGGACGAAGCCGAGCTTTTTGTAGGTGAACTTTGCGCTCTGCACCACGGCGGGCAGGCCGGCGGCGGTGCGGTGGGGAGCGCCAAATTCCGTGCCGTCGAGCTCCTCGGGACCCTGGGCGCCGGGCGTCGGGTTGAGGCCGTCGAGGTGGGCGTTCACGGCCCGTTCGGTCTCGGGTGCGCCGCTGCCGATGTGGGTGGGCTTCTGCGAGACGGTGTCGAGGTGTTGTTCGTGGCGCGGGTCCATGTCGCGGGCGGGGTCGGGGGCGTGGTGCTGGGAGAGTTCGTCGTTCTTGTCCATGGGTAAGGGGGGAGGCGGATGCGGAGGGGAAGGCGGGAAGTTCAGGCCGCGGAGGGTAACGGGCAACGGGCGGCGGTGGAC
>CAXTFX010000600.1:0-2669 GCA_964243185.1 uncultured Chthoniobacterales bacterium | reverse complement strand
TCGTGCTGACGACCTTCGGCGGCGACGAGGACGTCCACCGGGCCGTGCGCGCCGGGGCGAAGGGCTACCTGCTCAAGGACACCCCGCGCGAGATCCTGGTGGAGTGCATCGAGACCGTTCACGCCGGGGGCACGTATTTCCCGGCGGCCATCGTGGGCAAGCTCACCGGCCGGATGCAGGCCCCGGACCTGTCCCGGCGCGAGATTGACGTGTTGCGGCTCATGGCGGAGGGCCGGGGTAACAAGGAGATCGGCGGCGCGCTCTTCGTGGCCGAGAGCACGGTGAAGACCCACGTCACCAGCATCCTGCTCAAGCTCGACGCCATCTCGCGCACCGAGGCCGTGGCCACCGCGCTGCGCCGGGGCTTCATCAAGATGTGATAAAGGGGGGAACGACGCATGGTTGACCCGCTCCTCCTCTCTGCCCTGCCGGCCGGGCCGCTGCTCGCCGCGGCGGGGCAGGTCGCGGTCCTCGCGGGCGCGCAGTGGGTGCTGAACCGGCTAGCCGCCCGGGCGCGCCTGGCGCTCGGGGCGGGGCGGGCGGCCCCGCGCGGGCGGCGGCTGGTGCGCCTGGGGCTGGCCGTCTATCCCCGCCTGAGCGTGTGGCTGTGGGCGTGCGGGCTCTACACGGCGGCGGCGTGGCACCTCGGCCCGTCCCTCGCGGGGACGGCGGCGGAGCGTTTCGTCGCGCTGGCGTGGCAGGAGCGTTTCCTCGGCATCGTCACGTTGCTGTGCGCGCTCTCCCTGGTGGGCCGGCTGCTCTACCTGGCCAACCGGCGGCTGCGGGATTGCGCGGCGCACGACGCCACGCACTGGGAGCGGGTCCTGGCGGTCGTGGCGGGGGAGGGCTTGCAGATCGGCCTGCCGCTGGGGGCGGTGTTCTCCATCCTGCCGCTGCTCGAGCTCGCCCCGGAGCCGGAGGCCGGGGTGCGCCGGCTGGTGAACGTCTTCTTCATCGGCGCGGTGGGCTACGTGCTCGCGCGGCTGGTCAACCTGGCGGCGGACAAGGTCCACGCCAGCCACCTCAAGCTGGACTTTTCCACCAGCGTGCGCGCGCGGACGCTCTACACGCAGGTCAGCGTCCTGCGGCGCATGGCCCTGGTCGTGGTGGGCTTCGTGACGCTGGCCTCGATGCTGATGCTGTTTGCCCCGGTGCGCCAGCTCGGCGCGAGCCTCCTGGCCTCGGCCGGCGTGGTGGGCGTCATCGCCGGGGTGGCGGCCCAGCGGAGCTTGGCCAACCTCGTGGCGGGCTTCCAGATCGCGGTCACGCAGCCCATCCTGCTGGAGGACGTGGTGGTCGTGGAGGGGGAATACGGCCAGATCGAGGAGATCACGTTGACCTACGTCGTCGTGCGCCTGTGGGACCTGCGCCGGCTGGTGCTGCCCATCTCCTACTTCCTGGAAAAGCCGTTCCAGAACTGGACGCGCGGCACCCCGGAGGTGGTCGGCGCGGTGCTGCTGTCCCTGGACTACCTGGCCCCGCTGGACGCGCTGGAGGCGGAGTTCGGCCGGGTGTTGGAGGTCCAGGGCGCCCTGGGCCGCTGGAACGGGCGCACGAAAACCTTCGCCGTCACCGAGGCCACCGAGCGCGGCGTGCAGGTGCGCCTGACGGTGAGCGCCGACGATCCCGACCGGCTGTGGGACCTGCGCGTGGCCGTGCGCCGCGCCCTGGTGACGTTCCTGGCCCGCGAGCACCCGGAGGGATTGCCGCGGCTGCGGGCGGAAACCCGGTTCCCCAACGACGGACGCGCCCGGGTCGAGGATGAGGACCACCGGCCACAACCGAGGTGGAACGCCCCCGGAAACGACGACGCCCCGCCCCCGCCATGAACGCGCGCCCGACCCTGGTCCCCCTGGTCGCCGCGCTCGCGTGGCTGCTGCCCCCCGGGCTGCGCGCGGCGGCCCCGGCCCCGCCGCCGTTGACCCAGCTCGACCTGCGCACCTGGAACCCCGACCACGGCGTGCTGCTCGGCACCGTGCGGGCCATGCTCCAGGGCCGCGAGGGCTACCTGTGGCTGGGCACCGACGCCGGGCTGGCGCGCTTCGACGGCGTGCGCTTCGTCGTCTTCGACACCCGCAACACCCCCGCCCTGCGCTCCAACTTCGTTCACGCCCTGGCCGAGGACCCCGCGGGCAACCTCTGGCTGGGCACCAGCGGCGGGGGCCTCTCCCGGCGCGACCCGGCCGGCCGCTGGCAGACGTGGTCGGTGCCCGAGGGCCTGCCCTCCGACACGCTCGACAGCCTCGCCGTGGACCCCGCCGACGGCTCGCTCTGGCTGGGCAGCCGCGGCGGGCTGGTCCACTTCCAGGACGGCCGGTTCACCACGTATGGCAAGGAGGCCGGCCTGGGCACGGCGACGATCTGGGCGCTGGCCTTCGACCGGGCGGGCCAGCTCTGGGCGGGCACGGCGGACGGGCTGGGCCGGCGCGAGGGCGAACGCTTCCGCCGCTTCGGCGTCCCCGACGGGCTGCCCAGCGCGATCGTCCTGAGCCTGGCGGTGGACGCGCGGGGGGACTTCTGGGTCGGCACCCGCGGCGGCCTGGCCCGACCGCGGCCGGGCGGGGAGGCGGGGGACGGCCCGGCGTTCGAGGTCGTCCCGCTGACGGCGGGCGGCGCGCCGGAGGACTCCGTCTATGCCCTGCGCGGCGACCCGGCGGGCAGCCTGTGGC
>CAXTFX010000599.1:0-2676 GCA_964243185.1 uncultured Chthoniobacterales bacterium | reverse complement strand
TGGCCAGCGTGCGGCCCGCCGCCGCGGCCAAGGGCGTCGCGCTCGGCCGGCGCTTCGACGTGGGCGCGGCCCCGGTGGAGGGCGACCCGGATCGGCTCCAGCAGGTCATTAACAACGTGTTGTCCAACGCCTTGAAGTTCACCCCGTCCGGCGGGCAGATCGCCGTGCACCTCCGCCGCCGCGAGCCCGACGGCGCGGCCTACGAGGTCGTCGTGAGCGACACGGGCATCGGCATCCGGGAGGACTTCCTGCCCCACGTCTTCGACCGCTTCCGCCAGTCGGACGCCTCCAGCACGCGCGCCCACGGCGGCCTGGGCCTCGGTCTGTCCATCGCCCGGCACCTGCTGGAACTGCACGGCGGGGCTGTCTCCGTCGCCAGCCCGGGCGAGGGGAAGGGGAGCACCTTCACCCTCCTGCTGCCCGCCGCCACGCTGCCCGAGGCCGAGGAAGGCAAACGCTTCGCCCCCGGCACGGGCAGCGCGGGCGACCTGCCCCGGCTGACGGGCGTGCGCGCGCTGGTCGTGGACGACGCCGTGGATTCGCTGCGGCTGGTCGCCCGCCTCCTGCGCCGCTGCGGGGCGGAGGAGGTGCGCGAGGCCGAGAGCGCCGCGGGGGCCTTGGAAACCCTGGAAACCTTCGCGGCCAACGTGCTCATCTCCGACATCGCGATGCCCGGCGAGGACGGGTATTCGCTGATCCGCCGCCTGCGCGCCCACCCCGAGCCGCGCCGGCGCGACCTCCCCGCGGTGGCCCTGCGCGCCTTTGCCCGGTCGGCGGATAAAAGCCGGGCGCTGGAGGCCGGTTTCCAGACGCACCTGCCCAAGCCGACGGACCCGGCCGACCTGGTGGCCGCGGTGCGGGCGCTGACGGGCCGCCCGTCGGGCACCGGGACGGAGGGTTGAAGGGTTTCCGGTTCCCGCGTCGCCGCCGCGACGGGTCACGCCCGGTTCGTCACCCCGTGGCGGCCGGCAGCTCCACCCAGAACGTGCTCCCCTCCCCGACCGCGCTCCGCACGCCGATGGTCCCGCCCATCGCCTCGACCAGCCGCTTGGCGATGGCCAGGCCGATGCCCGTGCCCTCCACCGTGCCGTGCTCCTCCCCGAGCCGCTCGAAGGGCAGGAACAGGCGGCCCTGGTGCTCCGGCGCGATCCCCCGGCCCGTGTCCCGCACCTCCACGCGCACGGCCGCGCCCCCCTCCGTCCGTTGCGCGCGCAGGCTGACCCGACCGCCGGGCACGTTGTATTTCACCCCGTTGGAGAGCAGGTTCACCAGGACCTGACGGAACCGCATCGGGTCGGCCCGGACGCGGACCTCCCCGGCGTCCTCCCCCGCCGGGGCGTCAATGCTGACCGCGCGGTTCCGGGCGGCGTGCCGCACCAGCGCCACGGCCTCCCCGACCACGTCCCACACGGCCACGGGCGCCGTCTCCAGCACCAGCCGGCCGCTCTCGATGCGGGCGATGTCGAGCACCTCGTCAATGAGGCCGAGCAGGTGGCGGCCCGCGCGCAGGATGTGCTCGACGCTCTCGTGCTCGGCCGTCGTGGTGACGTCGAGCTCGAGGAGCTGGCCGAAGCCGAGGATGGCGTTCAAGGGCGTTCGCAACTCGTGGCTCATGCGCGAGAGGAACTCGCTCTTGGCCGCGTTGGCGCCTTCCGCCTCGCGGCGGGATGCCTCCACCGCCTCCTCCGCCCGGCGCCGGTCGATGGCCGCGGCCAGCACGTTGGCGATGGCCTGGAGGAAGGCCGCGTCCTCCGCCGTCCAGTGGCGGACCTGCCGGTCGTGCACGGTGAGCACCCCCAGGAACGCCGCCTCGCCGTCGGCCGGCCCGTCCGTGCGCCGGGCGACGATCACGCACATGGCTCCCCGCAACCCCAGCCGGAGCGCCTCGGGCGAGACCTCGAAACGGGTCTCGGCGAGCAGGTCGGGGCTGGTGATGGCCCCGCCCTGGCGCAGGATGAAGGCGGAGCCGGAATCAAGGCGCCCGGAGTTGGAAATGGGTTGACCCAAGTCTTCCGCCGGCCAGCCGAAAACGGCGCGGTGGCGCATGGTGTCGCTCCCCGCGTCGCGCTCGATGACGGCGCAAAAGGGGACCTCCAGCGTGCGGGCAACGAGCTCTGTGGCCTCCGCCAAGAGTCCGTCCAGCCCCGCGGCGCCGCCCAGCTCCAGGGCCCGCCGGCCCAGGCGGGCGACGGCGGCCTGCTGGCGGGCGCGGGCCTGGAGCTGCCGCTCGGCGTGCTGCCGCTCGGTGACGTCCCGGGCGATGCCGACCACGCCGGTGACCCGGCCGGTCGGGTCGCGCAGCGGGGTCAGGGCGGTCTGGAAGTAGCGCACCGTGCGGCCGTCGGCGAGGACGACGGGGATGTCCGTGATGGCGGTGGTCCCGCTGGCGGCGACCGCGAGGTCGTTTGCCGCCACCTCCTGCGCGGTCGCCTCGTTGAAGAACGCCCGCGAGTCGTGGCCGACGATCTCCTCCACCCGTTTGCCGACGGTGCGGGCCAGGGCGGGGTTCACCAGCAGGTAACGGTCCGCTAGGTCCTTGACGAAGACCAGGTCGCTGGCGTTCTCCACCAGGATGGCGGCCAGGTCGCCGCTCTCGCGGGCGGCGGCCTCGGCGCGGCGGCGCTCGGCGGCCTCCGCGTCCCGGGCGGCGGTGCGCTCGGCCACCCGCGCTTCGAG
>CAXTFX010000598.1:0-2677 GCA_964243185.1 uncultured Chthoniobacterales bacterium | reverse complement strand
GGCGGGTTGGGCGGGGCCGTGGACCAGGCGGGCCACGGCCGCGGCGAGCCCCTCGCCGGCCAGGGCGTCCACGGTTTCCGGCGCCCCGCCGAAGCCGGCGCGGTTGAGCAGGTGCGCGGCGCAGGCGCGGTCCCACCGCGCGGGCGGCAGGGGCAGGAGGGGCGGGTCCACGGTGGGCACGGCCGGGGCGGCGAAACGTTCAAAGGGGAAACCCGGCCAAACCGCGGGGGTCGCAGGGGAAAACGGCGCCAAAGTGTGCTAAGTTACGACGTTTCCATGCTCTAACGCCGGCGGACCCCAGGGATTCCCGTGGCCGGCGCGGACGTTTTTTCCCTCGTTTCATGCGTTTTACCAACCTGACCCGCGCCACCGAGATCGGCGCGAACTCCTACCTCCTCGAACTCGCCAACCGCCGCTTCATCCTGGACGCCGGGATGCACCCCACCCGCGAGGGCGAGGACGCCCTGCCCAACTTCGCGCCCGTCGCGGACGACTCCGTGGACGCCATTTTCCTGACCCACGCGCACCTCGACCACGTCGGCAGCCTGCCCGTCATCATGCGCCAGCAGCCGCGCGCCCCGGTCTTCATGACCGCCGCCACCGCCCGGCTCGGGGAGATCGCGTTGCACAACTCCGTCAACGTCATGTCCCGCCAGGAGAACGGGTCCGCCCCCTGGTTCACCCACCGCCAGACTGACCAGGCCACGCAGGTGTGGCAGGAGTGCGGCCTGGGCCAGCCGTTCGCCTTCGACGGCGAGCGCCTGCCCCGCGGCGGCGGCGAGCACGCGGAGCGCTCCTTCGAGCTCTTCGACGCCGGGCACATCCTCGGCTCCGCCGGCATCCTCTTCCGCGGCGAGGGCCGCAACGTCTTCTACACTGGCGACGTGAACTTCGCCGACCAGACCATTTCCCGCGCCGCTGGCTTCCCCGCCTTCGGCCACAACGGCACCGGTCCGCTGGACGTGCTCATCATCGAGACGACCCGCGGGGACGCCCCCACCGTCCCCGGCGTGGACCGCGCCTCCGAGGAGGCTCGCTTCGGCCAGGCGCTCCGGGCCGCCTTCGAGCGCGGCGGCGCCGTGCTGGTCCCCGTCTTCGCCCTGGGCAAGACGCAGGAGCTCCTCGCCGTCCTCCTCGGCTTCCGGCAGCGGGGGTTGCTCTCGCCCAGCGTCCCCATCTACATCGGCGGCCTGGGCACGAAGATGACCGAGATCTACGACCGCTTCGCCCGCGGCGCCAGCGCCCCCCGTCGGCTCCCCGGCGTCCACCTGCTCGACGTCATGGCCCCCTACGTCCTCGCTGGCAAGGACGCCGCCGACCAGCCCATCCGCCCCGGCCGCATCTACGCCCTCTCCGGCGGCATGATGACGGCGGAAACGCTGTCCAACAAGTATGCCCGCCGGATGCTCGGCGACCCGAAGAACTCCGTGCTCTTCGTCGGCTACGCCGACCCGCTCTCCCCCGCCGGCCGCCTGCTCGCCGCCGCCAAGGCCGGGGAGCCCACCGTGCGCCTGGACGACGAGGAGGACGTGCCCGTGCCCATCCGCGCGGTCGTGGACCGGTTCGACTTCTCGGCCCACGCCAACCGCGAGGGTCTGCGCGAGTTCATCCTGCGCACCAGCCCCCGGAAGGTCGTCCTCGTTCACGGCGACCCCGGCGCCGTCGAGTGGTTCCGCGACACCCTCCGGGCCGAGCGCCCGGAGATCGAGGTCATCGTCCCCCCGCCGGGCGTGGCCGTGGAACTCTGAACGCCCGCCCCGCGCGCCCGCCCCCGCCCCGAAACCCTTTTTGCAACCGGCCGCCGCCGGTGGTAGTTCAATCCCAAGATGAATCCCCTGCTCGCCTTCGGTATTCCCAACGGGATGGAGATGGTTCTCCTCTTCCTGGTCATCCTCCTGCTCTTCGGCTCCAAGAAGCTGCCCGAGCTCGCCCGCGGCCTGGGCCGTTCCATGCAGGAGTTCCGCAAGGCGAAGGAGGACTTCGAGAGCGAGATTCACTCGGCCAAGACCGAGCTCACCGTCACGGAAGCCCCCAACCGGCAGTTGCACCAGAACACCTCCGTCGCCGCGACCGCCGCCCTGAACCAGAACGACGAGTTGCAGCGGCAGGTCCGCGAGCTCCAGGAGCAACTCCGCTCCATGCAGGGCAACGCCCCCGCCGCCGCGGCCACCGCCGCCAGCCCCGCGCCGACCTCCGCCGCCGCCGCCGGCGAGACCCACACGCCCGCGGCCCTGGTCGCCGCCGTGCCCGTGGAGCTTACCCCGGTGGCGCCCGGCGACGTCGTGCCCCCGCCCAGCGGGACCGTCCCGGCCGCCAAGTTGAGCTGAACCCCCGCGGTGCCCGCCCCGCGCGCCGCCGTTGTCGCCGCCCTGCTCTGGCTCACCCTGCCCGCACCCGGCGCCCCCGGGGCGGAACCCGCGGCGGATAACGCCCCCGCCGACCGCGCCTGGCAGGAACTCCGCGCGCTGGACGCTGGCCCGCGCGAACGCCCCCGTGACCGTGCGGGCGCCCTCGCCGCCGCCCGCGAGCACCTCGCCCGGCAGGAGGCCGCGCTGAGGCGCTTCGTGGAACTCTACCCCGCGGACCCCCGCCGCTTCGAGGCCCGCGTGCGCTTGTCCGACGTGCTCGCCGCCGCCGCCCGCTTCGCCGGCCCCGCCGCCGCCGCTTCCCCCGGCAC
>CAXTFX010000597.1:0-2684 GCA_964243185.1 uncultured Chthoniobacterales bacterium | reverse complement strand
GCCTCGCGCTCGTTGAGCTGCCGGCGCAGGTCGGCCACCTCCGAGGTCGCGCTCACGGTCGGCACCTCCAGCAGCGCCGCCGTCACGTCGCGGTCGCGGCCGGGCTTCGCGTTGAGCACGGCGCGCACCTGGGCGACGGCGCTCTCCAGCTCCACCCGGCGGCCCTTGGCCTCCGTGACCTTCGTGTTCAGGTCGCGCAGCTTGCCGGCGGTGATGTTCTGGCCTTCTTCGAGGGAAACGGCGCGGGTCCGCTCCCGGTAGTTCTGCAACTCGCGCTCGGAGGCCTCCAGCTTGCCGCGCAGCTCGTCGGCCTGCCGGGTGAGCACCTGCTGGGCGAGCTGCGACACGCCCGCGTTTTCCCCGAGCCGCTGGGTGGCGAACTCGCCCAGCAAGGATTCCGCCAGTTGCCGGGCCAGGGCCGGGTCGCGGTCCTCCACCGTGAGGTCAATCAGCCGCGTGCCCCGGCGCAGGCTGACGCCGACGCGGCCCGCCAGCGCGTCCACCAGGTCGTCGGGCGTCGGCGGCGGCGTGCCGGGCTTGACCTCCCCCAGGAACCCCGGCCGGGTGGCGAGCCCGTTGGCCTCGACTACGCGCCGCAGCAGCGGCCGGGCGGTGAGCACGGCTTCCAGGGTTTTCAGCGCCTCCGCCGGGCGCAGGTCCTCCGCGTTGACTTCGTCAAAGTTCGTCACCCGCCGGGGCTCCCCCTCGACCTGCACGGTGGCCCGCGCGGCATAGACCCGCGGGGCGCGCCAGAGGTAGGCTCCGGCTCCCGACAGGGCGAGGAGCACCACGCCGGCGATCAGCCGCCAGCGGAAGAGCAGGAGCTGGCCGATGCGCGAGGGGTCGAACGCCTCCGCCCCCGGCCCGGCGGGGTAGGGGTAGGCGGCGGGGTCCTCCGCGGGCGCGGGGCGCGGGGAAGAATCGGTGCGGTGACGCATAAAAAATTGTGGTAGAAAAGTTTAGAACACGGACTCCAGCACCGTGATGGTGTCGCCGGGGCGGACCTCGAAGGCCGGGGTGCGCTCGTCCCGGCTCATGCGGTCAACGTCGAGCCGCTGGACCGTTTCCTGACCGTTGGTGACCCGCTTGAGCACCACCTTCTTCGGGGCGGCCAGCCGCGTGAACCCGCCGGCCATGCCTACGGCCTGGACCAAGGAAAGGGTCGAGTTGTCCGGGATGTCGTAGGCGCCGGGCCGGTTGACCTGACCAAGGATGGTGAACCGGCGCTTGGCGTAGGTGAGCACCGTCACCGTGACCTGCGGGTTGGCGAGGTAGCCGTCCGCCAACTGCCGGCGGATGGTTGCCGCCAGGTCGTCCGCCGTGCGCCGGCCGGCTTGCACGGTGCCGATGAGCGGCAGGTTGATGGAGCCATCCTTGGCCACGCGCAGCCGCCGGGTCATGTCGTCCTCCTGAAAGACGAGCACCTCGACCAGGTCGTTGGGCTGGAGAAGGTAGTTGCCGTCCGGGGGAACGGCCGACGCGGCCGCCGTGGGGACGGAAACGCTCTGCGCCCCGGCCGGGCGGGGATTGGACGCGCAGGCCCCGATCAGGGCCGCGAGGAGCGGAGCGAGGACTCCGGGCGGCTTGGAACGCCGGGAGGGTTGCGCGGTCAGTTTCGTTTTCATCGGAAAGCCCCGCCGTTCACCCGGAGGTGTTGCGACCGACCTCAGCCCAGGCACGGCGTCACCCGCTCCCGCCAACCCCCCGGAACTCGGGGAGGCGTGGGGCGGAAAACGCCGGGCAAAGCTCAGGCGCGGGGCGCGGGGCGGTAATTGTCAGTCCACTTGATCATGTGCCGTGAGTCCATTTCGTTTCTGATAATTGAAACGCTATGATGCGAGTGTTCTGGGGATGAACGACGCCTATAAGAGCCGTCTGAAAAATATCCGCAAGGGGATTTTTTTGATTATTTTGTGACGCGGACCGGTTTGGCGGATTCCGTCAGAACAAGGTCAGGCTCAACCTGAAAGCTAATTTTTGCAGGTAAACAATCTGTTCAGCCCCCTCTCTTCGTCAGAAGCGGACAACCCTGCTTACCCATGTTTGCCCGTAGTCCCCGAGTTCGCGCCAACCAGAGCAAAGAAAATTTTAAGACTCTCGGGCACACATCCTGCTATCGGTCGACGCCTGTAAAATGCGACGGTTTCGTGTGCAAATATGCGAAAAATTCACGCATCCGTTGTGAAAATTCGCCCTCGCCGCGCCAAAACCTACAACCCGCCTCGACCGAACAAATCCTGAATCGGGGAATGAACACTGCTGTTTACGGCGCCCATGCGCGCTCGTCCGGCTCTCGTTCCGCTCCCCTCCCTCCGCCCCCTTCTCGGCACCCTGCTCGCGTGGGTTTTAGCCGCCGCGGCGCTCCCGCCGGCCGGGCGCGCGGCGGGACTGACGGTGGGCCAGGTCCGGCCGGGGAACCTGTTCGGAACGGGCGAACCCGTGGAGATCACCGTCTGGGTCCCCGACGCCGACCGGGTGGAGTGGACGGTCCGCGACTTCCGGGGCGCGGCCACGGCGGGCGGGCCGGTCGGGCTGGACGCCGCCGGCCGGGCGACGTTGCGGCCGGCCGCGGGGAACCCGACGCTGGCGGGGCAGCCGGGTTATTACGACCTGCACCTCGTCGCCCGGCGGGGGGGCGCCGTGGCGGCGGTGGCGGACACGGCGTTCGCCGTCCTGGCCCCCGC
>CAXTFX010000596.1:0-2692 GCA_964243185.1 uncultured Chthoniobacterales bacterium | reverse complement strand
TTCCCCGAGCTGGGCGGCGGCGGCGTGCTGCGTTGTCCGGCGACGAGCTTCCTGCCCGCGCCGTGGGACGTGTTCGTGCCCGTGGGCTTGATGAAAAGCCTCGACCTGCGCCCGGGCCACCTCGTCGCGGCCACCGTGCGCCAGCCCGCGGGGGGGCAGCGGGACAAGCTCATGATCGTGGACCGCGTCACGGCCGTGGAAGGCACCCCGGCGGAAATCTGGCGCACCCCGAAGGACTTCGAGACCCTCACGCCGATGTTCCCCAACCGGCGCATCATCCTGGAAAGCCCGGCTTATTCCGACGTCACCATCCGCGCCATTGACCTCGTCGCCACCCTCGGCCGGGGCCAGCGCGGGCTCATCGTCGCCCCGCCGCGGGGGGGGAAGACCGTCATGCTCAAGAGCATCGCCAAGGCCATCCGCGCCGGCGAGCCGGAGGTTCACCTCATCCTGCTGCTGGTGGACGAACGGCCGGAGGAGGTCACGGACTTCCGCTCCGAGGTGAACGCCGACATCTTCGCCTCCACCTTTGACGAGGGCTCCGCGCGCCACATCCAGGTGGCCGAACTCGTCGCCGAACGCGCCAAGCGCCTGGTCGAACTCGGCCGGGACGTCGTCATCCTGCTCGATTCCATCACCCGGCTCTCCCGCGGTTACAACGGCGTCATCGCCACGGGCAAGGCCGCCCGCACCATGACCGGCGGCGTGGACGCCAAGGCGCTCGGCCGGCCCAAGAAATTCTTCTCCGCCGCGCGCAACTGCGAGGAGGGCGGCAGCCTGACGATCCTGGCCACGGTCCTGATCGAGACCGGTTCCAAGGCCGACGACGTGATCTTCGAGGAATACAAGGGCACGGGGAACATGGAACTCCACCTTGACCGCGAGTTGCTGGAGCGCCGCGTCTTCCCCGCCATCCAGATCCTCAAGAGCGGCACCCGGCGCGACGAGCTGCTCTACCACCCGGACGAGCTGGAGCGTGTTCACCTCCTGCGCAAACAGTTGGCCGAGCTGCCGACGATGGAAGCGATGGAGCACCTGATTGACGCCCTGCACGCGACGAAGTCCAACGCCGAGTTGCTCCTGCTGGGACTGCGGCTCTGAGCGCCAGCCGGCCCCGCCGCCCGGGCAGTTTACCGCGGCGCCCTCTTGTCCAGGACCGCGTTCCACTCGTCGAGCTTCGGCTTCTCGGCGGCGAAGAGCGCGTCCGTCGGGTCCAGGATGTCAATGCGGGTGATGTGGTCGCCGTTCTTGAGGCCCATGACCACGTCGCCCTGGCCCTTGGTCACGCGGCCGAAGATGGTGTGCTTGTCGTTGAGGTGCCCCGTGGGCGCGTGGGTGATGAAGAACTGGCTGCCGTTGGTGGCCGGGCCGGAGTTGGCCATCGCGAGCAGGCCGGCCTTGTCGAAGCGCAGGTCCTTGTTGAACTCGTCCTCGAACTTGTAACCGGGGTTGCCCGTGCCGTTGCCCGACGGGTCGCCGCCCTGGGACATGAAGCCGGGGATGACGCGGTGGAAGGTTAAATTATTGTAAAAGCCGCGCCGGGCCAGGTTCAGGAAGCTGGCGACCGTGACCGGCGCCTTGGAGGCGAACAGCGTCAGGTCCACGTCCCCCTTGTCCGTGCGCAGGACGGCGCGGATGTCCGGCAGGTTGGCCGTGGCGGGGTTCGCGCCCTGCGCCCGGAGGCGGCCGGCGGCGGGGAGCCCGGCGACGGCGAGGGCGAGGAGGGAGAGCAGGAGGGTTTTCATGGTGAAGCAGGCGGGATCGCTGGATAATCGGGGCGGACGTGGCGAACGGCTTTCCGTCATCCTGCATCCGCTTTGCCCGTCCGCCCGATTCATCCACCCCGCCATGACCGTTCCCACCACCCGCCTGGCCCTCGTGCAGATGCGCTGCGCGCCGGAGCCGGAAACCAACCGCGCCCGCGCGGCCGAGAAGGTCCGCGAGGCCGCCGCCCGGGGCGCGAAGGTCGTTTGCCTGCCGGAATTGTTCGCCTCGCAATACTTCTGCCAGAAGGAGGACCACAAATACTTCGCGCTCGCCGAGACCATCCCCGGCCCGAGCACGGAGCTGTTCGGGGCGTTGGCGGCGGAGCTGGGCGTGGTCATCGTCGCCTCCCTGTTCGAGCGCCGGGCCGCGGGGCTCTACCACAACACGGCCGTCGTCCTGGATGCCGGCGGCGAGATGCTGGGCCGTTACCGCAAGATGCACATCCCGGACGACCCGCTGTTCTACGAGAAGTTCTACTTCACGCCCGGGGACCTGGGGTTCCGCTCGTTCGACACGCGGGAGGGCAAGCTGGGCGTGTGCGTCTGCTGGGACCAGTGGTTCCCCGAGGCGGCGCGGCTGACGGCGCTCTCCGGCGCGGAACTGCTCTTCTACCCCACGGCTATCGGCTGGCACCCGTCGGAGAAGGCCGAGTTCGGGGAGCGGCAGCATTCCTCCTGGGAAACGATTCAGCGCAGCCACGCCATCGCCAACGGCTGCTACGTCGCGTCGGTCAACCGCGTCGGCCACGAGGCGCCCGACGGCGGGGAAGGCATCGAGTTCTGGGGCCAGAGCTTCGTGTGCGACCCGAGCGGCGTCATCATCGCCAAGGCCAGCGTGGACGGGGAGGACATCGTCGTGGTGGACATTGATTTCGGCGCGGTGGAAACCCAGCGCACGCACTGGCCCTTCCTGCGCGACCGGCGCA
>CAXTFX010000595.1:0-2695 GCA_964243185.1 uncultured Chthoniobacterales bacterium | reverse complement strand
GCGAGCAGCGGGAGCGAATGGCGCAACTGCGTGTCGGCCGTGCGGGCGACCATGCGCCAGATTTCCCCGAGCGTGTCGTAGGCGCGGACCGAGCGGGTGTCCGTGCCGTGGCCGAGCCAGAGGCGCCCGCCGCTGGCCTTGACCACGCGGGCCAGAGCGCAATCGTCAATGAGTTCCCCGCGGATGGTCGTCAGCCCGCCGGCCCGCCGCAACGCCCCAGCACGCACGAGGATGCAGCCGCCGGCCGCCGCCGCCACGCCCCGCCAACGGTCGTCGTTGACCCATCGGAACGGGTAGAGCAGGCCGAAGAAGAACACGAACGCCGGGATCAAGAGCCGTTCCCACGGGCTTTCGCAACGCAGCGTCACCATCAGCGAGACGAGGTCGCGGTCGTCCCGTTCCGCGCGTGCGACCAGCCGGCGCACGCCGTCGGGCGGGTGAACGATGTCGGCGTCGGTGAGCAGCAGCCAGTCGCCGTCCGCCAGCCCGCGGCGCCCGGCTTCGCGGAGGCCCTGTTCGAGCGCCCACAACTTGCCCGTCCAGCCGGGGGACCGGGGTGCGCCGGGCAGGAACGTCAACCGCTCGGGGGACGCGGCGTCGCGGGCGAGTTGCCGGGCCACGTCCCCCGTGCCGTCGGTGGAGCCGTCGTCGGTGAGCAGGAAGCGGAGGGGGTCGGGGTAATCCTGCGCGAGCAGGGAGGGCAGGGACGCGGACAGCGACCGGGCCTCGTCCCGCGCGGGAACCAGGGTCCAGACGGCGGCGGGGGGCGCGGCGGTCACGGGGCCAGGACCTCGACGGCGATCTCCCCGCCGCAACGGTCCAGCCGGCGGTCGTTGGTCAGGAAAACGTCGCCACCGGCCATCCGCGCGGTGGCGGGGCGGATGGTATCCGGGGTTTTCAGGAACGCATACCGGGCGCGCAGTTCGGCGGCGCGTTCCAAAATCTCACGGGTGACTGGCAACAACTCATCCAGGCCGGTGGCGAAGAAGCGTTCAAACCGGGTGAGCAGGACCTCCTGACCAAACCGCAGCGGACGAACCCGGCACTCCAAGACGGAAAGTTCCGAAGTTACCCTTCGCACGCCCGGCCTCTCCCAACGGGCGCGGAGGGCGCTCGCGCACGGCTCCACCCGCTCGACGGTGTAGATCAGGATGACGGCGTCCAGGTAGAGGCGCATCAGGCGTTAATCCCAGGAGTTGCGCTCCTCTTCGATGTAGCGATCCACCTCTTCTTTGGTGGGCGGGACGTGACCGCTCGCCTTCAAATCCGCCCAGATCTCGTCCAGCACTTCCCCGATGGGACGTTTAGCTGGCTCTGGCTCAATGACCTCCAGGGTGATCCGCACCGGCTTCCCCACCGCGGTTTCCGGCAGGGGTTTGTCCAGGAGGATCGAGCGGGCGTCCGCGCGGAGTCTCCCGGTGAGCGTGTCGGTCGCTGGCATCGGGCAGGGTGGCACCAGGCCCCCGCGGGTGCAAACTCTGCGAAATCTCGGTAGCCGCTCTTCGGACAAGGATTTCGGCCCCCGGGAGAATGGAACCCGCGACGAAACTGCCGTCCCGGCGCGGCCGGCACGCGGATACGTCTCCATGCACCGTCCCCCCGCGCCGCTCGAACTCTGGGGTGGCGTCGAGCCGACCGTGAACCGCGTCGGCGACCGCTACTTCGACCAGATGCAGCGCAACGGCCACGCCGGGCCGCGCGGGCTGGCGGACTTGGACCGGTTCGCGGCGCTGGGGCTGACCGCGTTGCGCTACCCGATCCTCTGGGAGCACCACGCGCCGACGGAGACCGTGGTCCGGGACTGGTCGTGGGCGGACCGGCGGCTGGGGCGGATCCGCGAGTTGGGGATGCGGCCCATCGTCGGGCTGATCCACCACGGCAGCGGGCCGCGGCGCACGAACCTGCTGGACCCGGGGTTCGCCGACGGGCTGGCGGACTACGCGGGGCAGGTGGCGGAGCGGTTCCCGTGGGTTAGCGAATGGACGCCGGTGAACGAGCCGCTGACCACGGCGCGGTTCTCGGCGCTCTACAGGCACTGGTATCCGCACGCGCACGATGACCGCTCGTGCGTGGCGGCGCTGTTGATCCAGGGCCGGGCGGTCGTGCGGGCAATGCGGGCGATCCGGGCGGTGAACCCGACGGCGCGGTTGATCCAGACGGAGGACCTGGGGCGCACGCACTCGACGCGGCCGTTGGCCGGACAGGCGGAGTTCGAGAACGCGCGGCGCTGGCTGACGTGGGATCTGCTCGAAGGCCGCGTGAACCGGGGGCACGCGCTGTGGGCTTACCTGCGGGGTCCGGGCGGGGCGGCGGAGGCGGACCTGGCGTGGTTCGTGGAAAACCCGTCCCCGCCGGACGTGCTGGGGGTGAACCATTACGTGACCTCGGAACGGTTTCTGGATCACGGGTGGGAGCGTTACCCGGGCTGGGCGAAGTCCGGCAGCGCGGAGTTCGGCCCGTATGCGGACGTGGCGGCGGTGCGCGTCGCGGCGGAAGGCGCGGCGGGGCCGGGGCGGCTGTTGCGGGAGGCGTGGGCGCGTTACGGGCGGCCGGTAGCGGTGACGGAGGCGCACCTGGCCTGCTCGCGCGAGGAGCAGATGCGCTGGTTCCTGGAAGTCTGGCGGGACGCGACGGCGCTGCGGGAGCGCGAGGGGGCGGACCTCCGCGCGGTGACACTGTGGTCGCTGCTGGGAAC
>CAXTFX010000594.1:0-2698 GCA_964243185.1 uncultured Chthoniobacterales bacterium | reverse complement strand
GCGCCAGGACGGCCAGGGCGGAGGTGCGCCGGGTCGTGATGCCGTCGGGATACGGTTGCAACAGGAGGTCGCAGGCTTGCAGGAGGACGGACAGGCGCGCCCCGTCCGTCTCCCCGGCCGCCCGGACCCGGCCCGCCAGGGCGGGGTGCCGGGACCCGAAGCCGTCAAGAAACCGTTCTCCGCCGCGTCCGAGCAGGAGGGCGCGCAACGTCGGCCGACCCTGCAGGATGGCCGTCAACGCGGGCTCCAGCAGCCGCGCGACCCCCTCGCCGTAGGTCCCAAAGTGCCCGAGCAACTCCGCCTCGCTCCCCGCGAACTCCGCCCGCGCCGCGGCGACGGCCGGGGGGTCGCGCACCACCGGCACGTCCAGGAGCAGCGGCAGCCAGCGCACGGGCGGGCGGGGGCCGGCCAGGTTCGCCAACGCCAGCCACGGGCGGAGCCGCGGCTCCCAGGCGGGGGTGGACAGCCAGACGCGCCCGGCCGCCCCGAGGAGCGTGACCAGCATCTCCCGGTGCAGGAGGGCCAGGACCCACTGCCGCCAGCTCCGCTCGAAACCCACGCCCGGCTCGTGGACGATCAGCTCCACGGCGTCCCCCGCGCGCCGCCGCCGGCCCCGCAACCAGCGGGCGAACCCCCGCGCCAGCCCGCGGGGCTCGTAGCCGTGCGGCACCCAGTGGACCAGCAGGCGGCGCGGGCCGGGGAAACGGTCCAACGCCCCGTCCAACCGCGCCCGGTCCAACCGGCCCCAGCACCCGGCGACCCGGTGAACGCTGACGCCCGCGCGGCCCGGGGCGCGCGCCGGCTCCTCCGGCGGCTCGTTCCCCGGCGCCCAGACATGCACCTCGCGGCCGGCCTCCGCCAGGCGCCGGGCCATCGCCCGGCAATAGTCGGAAACCCCCCCGATCTGCGGGGGGTATTCCGGGGTGAGGAGGTGGAGCGGAGGCAACAACACGCGGCGGGGCGAAACGGAGGCCAGCGTCGTCACGATCCTTGCCCTTGTCACGGGCCGTCGCCCCGCGGCGCTCCTTAGCCCCGCAGCAGCCGCGCGGCGGCCCGCAGGCCCTCCCGGCGCGTCCCGTCACGGAGGCGCGCGGCCCCGGGCGTCTCCGCCCCGTTCTCCGCCTCCCGCAACGCCCACAGGTGCGCGGCGACGAGGAACTGGTAAACGCCCTGCAACCCGCTCCACACCAGCCCGTGCGCCCCGTGCCGCCAGGCGCCGTCGCGGAAATAGCGGTTGGTGAACTCGCTCAACGGCCGGCGCAGCAGCCACGGGAACACCGCCGGGTTCTCCGCGGCCCGCAGCCGGCGCGCGTCCAGCGGGGCGTAGCGGGCGAGCTTTTCCACGAAACGGCCGAGGTCCGGCGCGTAGCCGGGGTGGTCCAGGGCGAACGCCGGCTCCGCGGGCAGCGCCGCCAGCCGGCCCGTGACCCGCGGCGGCTCGTGGACGTGGTCGGTCCAGCGGGCGGCGTCCCGGCGGAAGAAGCGGACCTGCGGGTCGGGCCAGAACCCGTGCTCCAGCCACAGGCCGAGGAAGCGGTTCTGCCGGGGCAGGGCGTAGGCGTCCGCCGCGCCGGGGTCCGCGGCCAGCGCCCGGAGCCGGGCGGCCAAGGTCGGGGGCACGCGCTCGTCCGCGTCCACGACGAGCACCCAGGGGCCGGCGCACCGCGCGAGGGCGGCGTTACGCACCGTGTCCACCAGCGGCACCACGGGCACTTCGATCACCCGCGCCCCGGCCGCGCGGGCGAGCTCCCGCGTCGCGTCCGTGCTGGCCATGTCCGCCACGACGATCTCGTCCGCCCAGCGCAACGATTCCAGGCACGGCCCGACCATCGCGGCCTCGTTGCGGGTGTGGACCAGGGCGGAGATGGCGGACATGGGGAGAAGGATGAAGGATGAAGGTTGAAGGTTGAAGGCAGAGTTTCGGAGGGGACCGCCGCCTCCGGTTTTCCGCCTCCAACCCTCATCCTTCTCTTCCCGTGTTCCCCGCCGACCCCGCCCGCTGCGGCCTGCCTCCCATCGCGCACCGCGGGCGGACCTTTCAACCCCGTCAACTCCATCTGACCGGCTGGCGCTGGCTGATGGAATACCGGGCGGCGGAAGACGGGGAGGACATCCTCCTGGGCGACGTGCCCGCGAACCACGGGCTGTTCACCCCGCTCGCCTTCGACGCGCGGACCGGGGAAACCCTCGGGGACACCTCGCTGGAGTGGTGGGCGGACAACCTCCCGGCGCTCTGCCGGGACCCCCGCCGCGAGGACGCCCCGCTGGAGGTGGAAACCCCCCGCCCCGGCGCGCGCCGGGTGATCTTCCTCAACACGCTGGATTACCTCTTCGGCCACAGCCTGCTCCTGTTGCTCAACGCCGGCGTTTACCTGGACCGTTACCCCGACCACGGCCTGATCGTCATCGTCACCCCCGAGCTGCGGCGCTTCGTGCCCCCGGAGGTGGCCGAGGTCTGGACCCTGCGCGTTCCCCCCGGGGAAACCCGGCGGTGGCACGCCAACCTGGACGCCCGTTTCACCGCGCGGACGGCGGCCGCGGCGGAGGCGTTCGTCGCCAGCGCCCTGCCGCTGCCCGCCCCGGAACGCTACGACCTGCGCCGCCACGGCCTCGCGCCCGCGGCTCCCCCCCCGGCGCCGCGGTCCCCGGACGCGGCGCCGACGATCCTCTTCACCTACCGCGGCAGCCGGCTCTGGGG
>CAXTFX010000593.1:0-2704 GCA_964243185.1 uncultured Chthoniobacterales bacterium | reverse complement strand
GGGGGGGGGGGGGGGGGGGGGGGGGGGGGGGGGGGGGGGGGGGGGTGGGGGTGGGCGGGCACAAAGTGAGGGGACGGGTGTGATCTTAACCAATCCGCGGGCGAAGGGAAGCCCCCATCGGCGGGGCGGGGTGCTCAAACATGCACCGGTGGATCATCCATCTCTGGGTTAGGCCCCGGCCACCCCGGCCCACCACGCCCGGTAGGGCGTGTTCTTCGCCAGCCGACGGTTGAAGTCCGGCGCCCCGTCCGTCCACCACGGGTCGCCGCGTTCGCCCAGGGCCAGCTTGGCGGCATGCACGGCGGCGCGGGCCGCGCGCAACGCGGCGTCGTCCTTGACCCGGAGCGCCCGTCCCACGGCGGCGCGGGCCGCCATCAGCTCGCCGGTCCGCCGCCGGCGCTCCCCCGCGGGCAGGGCGGGGTTCGTGCAGCGCCACAACCGGCCCCGGACGACAAAGTAACGGCCGTCGGGCGTGACGGGGTATTTCATCGGTGGCCGGACCGGGAAACGCGCCCGACCCAGACCATCAGCAGGGGTTGGAGCGGCAACCGCAGCCACAAGAGCGCCTCCGCCCCGGTCGAGACCCCGCGCTCCCGCCCGAGCCGGAGCATCTCCACGTTGGCGGGGAACACGGCCACCAGCAGCAGGAGCAACCCCCAGCCCGCCGCCCGGCGCCACGCCGGCCCGAGCAGCAGCCCCGCGCCGCCGGCCAGCTCCGCCGCGCCGCTCCCCGCCACGAGCAGGTCGGCCCGCGGCAGCCAGGCCGGGACGATGGCGCGGTAGGGTCCGGGGACGAGGAAGTGCAAGGCCCCGGCGACGAGGAACAACGCGGCGCAAAGCCAACGGCTGACGACGGGGGAAACGAGCGGAGCCACCACGGGCACCTTCCCCCGTCCTTCGGGCGTCGTCATTCAGACATTCGTCATTCCGCGCGGAGCGTGGTCACTCCTCCCCGTCGAAGTAGTCCAGCGCCTCCGAGCGGACGAGCCGGCGCTCGGGCGAGCGGACCATCCATTTGCCGCTGTCCGGGTAGTGGCAAGACTCACCCAGAGGATTGTCCGCCACGACGAGCACGACCAGCGCCTCGGCGTCGTCGGCGATGAGCTGGTGCGGCTCGTCCGGCCCGAAGACGAAGGCGTCCCCGGCCTCCACGGGCGTGCGCCCCTCCGCGTGCCGGACCATCCCGCGCCCGGAGAGGACGTGATAAAATTCCCACTGCGCGCTGTGGGAATGGTAGGGACAATTTTTCTTGCCCGCGGGGACGGTGCAGACCTCCACGTCAAAAGGCTGGCGCCGGCGCAGGTCGGTGGAAGCCGGCTCACGCCCGAGCGCCACGGAGAGTTCCTGGTCGGCGCTGGCGTAGGTGCCCTTCGGCGAGGTCCAGGTCTCGGCGGGCAGGTCACGGAGGTTGATCTTTTTCACGGGGAAGATGGGGTCGGGAAGTTTTAGACAGAGTTTACCGAATTAAACAGGATGGTTGGAACCGGAAAGCGACCGGACCTGCGACGCGACTCCTTTCCCCCCGCCAACGCTGTCTAATTCGATAAATTCTGTCTAAAAGTCCCCGATGCACGCCCGTTACGAACCCGCCCGCCTCGCCGACCAGACCGTGGATGTCCTCACCGCCGCGGACGCCGGGGCGCGCCTCCTCGTCGCCCGCCGCGGCGCGGAACCCGTCAGCCTCGCCCGGCGGGACGGGCCGCGGGGCCGCTGGCAGGGTTTCCTCCACCGGGACGGCGACCCGTCCAAGCCGGCCGCCGGCTGGGGCAACCACGCCACCGTCATGGGTTACTACGTTCACCGCCTGCTCCACGAACAATCCCGCCTGCGCGGCCAGCCCGTGCGCGGCGGGACGCATTCCTTTCTGCGCCACCGGACGTTCGCCGAGCCCGACGTCGAACTCACCGACGCGGGCGCCACGCTCGTTTACACGGTGCCGCCGGACGGGTTCACCCCCGAGGAATACCCCCTGCGCGTCGGCTTGCGCCTGTCTTACACGCTGTTCCCCGACGGCGCCCTGCGGGTCGGCTTCCGGTTCACCAACCACGAGGAACGCGAACCCGCGCCCGTTTCCTTCGGCTTGCACCCCGGCTTCGCGGTCGGCTCGCTGGCCGGGTGCGAGGTCCACCTCCCGCCCGGCCGTTACCGCCGGCTGCTGGCGCCGGAAAACTTTCTCAGCGGGGAGACGGCGGACTTCGACCATCCCGGCGGCCCGATGCCGTTCGGGAAGACGGACCTCCCCGGCTCCTTCCTGCTCGACCTCGCGGGGGTGCCCGAGCGGGTGTTCACCCTGCGCGACCCGGAGAACCGCCGGCAGGTGACGCTGGATTGCCCGGAGGCGCCGTTCCTCACGCTCTGGAGCGACGGCGGCCCGTTCGTCTGCCTGGAGCCCTGCTGGGGGATGCCCGACCACCACGCCCAGCGGCCCTTCGAGGAAAAACTCGGTATCGAGACGGTCCCGCCCGGCGGCGGCACGCTGGAGCGGGGGTTCACCGTGCGGGCGGAGCTGGCCTGACAGGTGGCAACGTAAGTCAAAACCGCCCATGTCCGCCGCCCCGCCGTTGCTCGAAGTCCGTCGGCTCTCCCTCTCCTTCGTCCGGGAGGACGGCGCCGCCCCCGCGCCCGCCGTGCGCGAGGTCTCCTTCACCGTCGCCCGCGGCGAGACCCTGGCCGTCGTCGGCGAGAGCGGCAGCGGCAAGAGCGT
>CAXTFX010000592.1:0-2718 GCA_964243185.1 uncultured Chthoniobacterales bacterium | reverse complement strand
GTGGCCGGCGGCGGGCGGGCCTCGGCGCGGGAAACCGTCGGGCGGGTGGCGGCCGGGGCGGTGGCGAGGAAGGTGCTGCGGGCGCTCTTCCCGAACTTGGAGCTGGTGGCCTACGTGCGGCGCATTTACCAGATGGAGGCCCTGGTGGACCCGGCGACGGTGACGCGCGAGGAGGTGGAATCCAACCCCGTGCGCTGCCCGGACCCGGAGACGGCGGCGGAGATGGCGACGCTGATCGGGCAGATGCGCGAGGCGGGGGACTCGGTCGGTGGGGTGGTGGAGTGCGTGGTGCGGGGTATGGCGGCCGGGCTGGGCGAGCCGGTGTTCGACAAGCTGGAGGCGGACCTGGCGAAGGCGATGCTGAGCCTGCCGGCGACGAAGGGCTTTGAGATCGGCTCGGGCTTCGCGGGGACGTGGCAGACCGGCAGCCAGCACAACGACCCGTTCACGATGCGCGACGGCCGGGTGCGGACGTTGACGAACCACTCCGGCGGCGTGCAGGGGGGCATCTCCAACGGGGAGGCGATCTTCTTCCGCGTGGCCTTCAAGCCGACGGCGACCATCGCCCGCGCGCAGGCGACGGTCTCGACGGCGGGCGAGGAGGTCCAGCTCCAGGCGCGCGGGCGGCACGACCCGTGCGTGCTGCCGCGGGCCGTGCCGATGGTGGAGGCGATGGCGGCCCTGGTCCTGGCGGACCACGCCTTGCGCCAGCGGGCGGGTCAGTGGGAAGGGGCCGCCGCCAGCGGCGGAATGACGAAGACCGGATGACGAAACCAGCATGAACGTGACGGTGACTTCCGGTGGGTCATGGGGGCATTCCTTCGGGTTTCGGGCTTCGGGCTTCACCATTTCCCCGCCGCCCCCGGCCGCGTCCGTATGGTCGGGCGGCGACGTGGCGGCGGGATTCTGGTGGCTGTGCGCGCTGTTCGTGGCGTTGCGCCTGTGGGTCGGCTGGCGGGAGGGGCTGGGGCGGCAAGGGTTTGCCCTGGCGGCGCTGGGGTTGGCCTACGGGGCGGCGTTGGTCGGGGGGCCGGTGCTGGCGCCGGGGCTGCGGCCGTTTCTGGCGGTGCCGGATTTCGTGCTGGCGGTGCTGGCGGGGGCGCTGTTGGGGTTGGTCGTTTACAACGTGGTCAACATCCTCGGCCGGACCCTGGCGCGGCGGACGCGGGAGCGGGAGCCGGGGCCGGGGCGGCTGGCGTGGGGGGCCGGCGGGATGGTGCTCGGCGGAGTGCTCGCGCTGGCGAGTTTGTGGGCGGTGTTCATCGGCGTGCGTCTGCTCGGCAGCGTGGCCGAGGGGCGCGTCCGGGCGGAGGAGGACCGGACGGACGTGGTGCCGCGGGCGACGGCGCGGGAACTGGGGCTGCCCCGCCGGGTGCCGCGGCTGCCTTCCCCCCCGGGGACGCCCGACGCCTTCGAGGAAGGCCTGCGGGGATTGTCGCGGGTGAAGGGCACCCTGGAAACGGGCGTCGTCGGCGAGGTCATGGCCGCGGTGGACCCCGTGCCGGCGCGGGTGCACACGACGCTCAACAAGCTGGCGCGGGTGGTTTCCGACCCGGCGGCGCTGGGGCGTTTTCGCGACGGCGCGCTCGTGCGCGAGCTCGGCGCCGACCCGCGGCTGACGGCGCTGTGGGACGACCCGGCCGTTTCCCGTGACTTGGCGGCGAAAAACTACCGCGCGCTGCTGGCGCACCCCCGGCTGCGGGCGGCGGCCAACGACCCGACGCTGGCGGCCCGGCTGCGGGCGTTCGACCTGGAGCGGGCGTTGGACGAGGCGCTGGGAAAGTTGGAAGTGGGAAGGCGGAAGTCGGAAGTGGGAGACTAGATTCGAGCCTTTTTTCCTCCCCTAGCCTTTTACCTTCTCCCTTCGGACTCCCGCATCCCCACTTCCGACTTCCCACTTTTCTATGCGTTACCTGACCACCATCGGCCTCGAGGTTCACGTTCAGCTCAAGACCCGCTCCAAGATGTTCTGCGGCTGCGCGGTCGAATACGGCGCCGCGCCCAACACCCGCACCTGCCCCGTCTGCCTCGGTCTGCCGGGGAGCTTGCCGACGATGAACGCGGAGGCCCTGCGCTTGACCGCGCTGACCGGGCTGATGCTCGACTGCGACATCGCCCCGCAGTGCAAATTTGATCGCAAGAACTACTTCTACCCGGACATGCCGAAGAACTACCAGATCTCGCAGTATGACCTGCCCCTGTGCCTCAACGGGTCGGTGCCGCTGCATGATCTGGCTTACCCAAAAGACGCCCAGAAAACCATCGCGCAACCGGGCAAGCGCGTCGGCCTGGTCCGCATCCACCTGGAGGAGGACGTGGCCAAGAGCTTCCACTTCGAGAGCAGCACGGGCATTGACTTCGACCGCGCGGGCACGCCGCTGATGGAGATCGTCACCCGGCCCGAGATCGAGTCGCCGGAGGAGGCGTTCGCCTTCCTGACCTCGCTCAAACAGATTCTCGAATACGGCGGGGTGTCCGACGCGGACATGGAGAAGGGCCAACTGCGCTGCGACTGCAACGTGTCCGTCCGGCCGGAGGGGCAGGTGGAGTTCGGCGCCAAGATCGAGATCAAGAACATGAACTCCATCTCCGGCGTGCGCCGCGCCCTGGCCTACGAGATCGAGCGGCAAACGGGCGAACTCGCCGCCGGCCGCGCGCTCCGCCAGGAAACGCGCCGCTGGGACGACGCGGCGGACCAGACCGCGCTCATGCGGACCA
>CAXTFX010000591.1:0-2723 GCA_964243185.1 uncultured Chthoniobacterales bacterium | reverse complement strand
CACCGGCTCGCCGGGGCGCCGGCTGGGGATCGTGACCGGGGCGTTGGGGATCATCCTGCTCATCGGGTTCAGCCGCATCTACCTGACGGTGCACTACTTCTCCGACGTGGCCGGCGGCTACGCGGCCGGGGCGGCGTGGCTGGCCGTGTGCGTGACGGGGATCGAGGCGGCCCGGCGGCACCGGGCCCGCCAACGCGGGGCCGGGGCTGCCAACGCGGCCATTGCCCGTTCTCCACGGGCAGAACCGAAGGTTTCGCTCACTGGCCCCGAGACCAGTCGAAGAGGCTCCTGAGCACCGGCCGCAGGCTCTGACCGCGCTCCGTCAGCGAGTAGATCACCTTCGGGGGCACCTGGGCGAAGACCTCCCGGCGCACCAGCCCCTCGGCCTCCATCTGGCGCAACTGCTGGGTGAGCATTTTCTGGGTGACCGTGGGGATGCGCCGGCGCAGCTCCCCGAAGCGCAACGCGCCGTCCTGTAGCCACCAGACGATCAGAATCTTCCACTTGCCCGCGATGAGATCGAGGGTGTCCTCGATGGGACAGCGCCCGTCGGCGGTGCAGACCTCAAAGCGGGTCGTCATCAAAGACTCGCCGGGGCGGTGCAAACCCTCGGGGACGTGCGGGTCGCCAACGGAGCCGGGCGGCGCTTTTCGGCGGGGAGCGGGGCGCTGGCGGTCCATGGGTATCCTTGGGGTAACTATCTCACTTCAAGGTGCCTTCTTGCGCGAAGATACCGGCGTGGTTCTGTGGGGCCACATGAAAATCGGCATCCTCGGCACCGGCAACATGGGCCGCGCCCTCGGCTTGATCTTCGCCCAGGTGGGCCACGAAGTTTGCTTCGGCGCGCGCGACCCGGCCAAGGCCCGAGCCGCCGCGGCCCTCGCCCCGGCGTTGGGGGTCGCCCCCGGGCGCGTCCGCGCCGGCAGCAACGACGAGGCGGCCCGCTTCGGCGACCTCCTCGTTTACACCGCCCGCGGCATCCCCCCGGCGCAGGTGCTCGCCGACGTCTCCGTCCTGGCCGGCAAAATCGTCGTGGACATGAACAACCAGGAGGTGCCCGCCGACTTCGTCTATCCGCCCATCGCCCGCTCCCTGGCCGAGGCCCTGGCCGAAGCGGCTCCCGGGGCCAAGGTCGTCAAGGCGTTCAACACGATGGCGCAGGAAGCCTTTGAACTCTGCCCGGAGGCGATTCGTCCCTACCGGGTCAGCGTGTTCGTGGCCGGCGATGATCCCGCAGCCCGGGGGGTCGTGAAGGACCTGGCTGCGGAGATCGGCTTCGTGCCCGTGGACTGCGGCCCGCTGGTCCACGCCCGGCTGATCGAAGGCGCCGCCGACCTGATCCGCTTGCTGCTGATCGGCCAGGGGATGCCAGACGCAAACTTCTCCCTGGTCAACCTGCCCGACGTGGAGACACCCCGATTGGGAGGTCGGCAGGCCTCCCGGCTACGCTGAAACGCCCTCCGGCCGCTTGCCAACCTCCCGATCATCACCCTGTTCTAACAACCGAAACCCGTGCAAAAGTCCTCTCCGTCTCGCCTCCTGCCGCTTGCCATGCTCGTCGGCAGCATCACCGCCATTGTCGCCAGGGCTCAGGAGGCCACGCCGTTGCCTCGGGTCCACGTCTATCAGTCGCCAGCGCCCGGCCCGGTGAACACCTACTGGATCGAGGGGCCGGAGGGCGTGGTCGTCCTGGACTGCCAGCGCAGCCTCACCCGCGCCCGCGAGGCCCTGGCCGAGATCAAGGCCAGCGGCCGGCCCGTGGTGGCCATCGTGGTTTCCCACCCGCACACCGACCACTTCGGCGGTCTGGGCGTCTTCGCCGAGGCGTTCCCGCAGGCGCCCATCCTCGCCTCCCAGGCCACCGTGGACGTGATCCGCGCCGACCCGGGCAACTTCTTCAAGCTCACCAAGCAGCTCCTCAAGGACGACTTCCCCGACCGGGCCACCGTGCCCACCCGGGTCTTCGCCGACGGGAAAACCCTGCGCCTGGCCGGTGTCGAGTTCCAAACCGGGGAGTTCGGCGCGGGCGAGGCGCCCTCCCAGACCGTCTTCTACCTGCCGGCGGCAAAGGCTCTGTTCACCGGCGACATCGTCATTGACCACCTCGTCCCCTTCCTGCTCAACGGCCACAGCGCCGGCTGGCTCGAACAGATCGCGCGCCTGGGTCGGGAGTTCCCGCAGGCGCAAACCCTTTACCCCGGCCACGGCGCCCCGGGCGCGCCCGCGCCCATCCTCGCCCGGCAGGCGGACTACCTGAGCGCCTTTCGCCAGGCCGTCGCCGCCCGGCTGCCGGCCGGGGCTGCCGCCCTGGAACCCGCCGCCCGCAAGGCGGTGGTGGACGAGATGGCCAGCCGCTACCCGGACTGGACGAGCGCCGCGCCCATCCCCGACCTGCTCGGCATTAACGCCGACGCGCTGGCCAGGGAACTCGCCGGTGGCGTCGCCGTGGGCAAGTAAGCCTTTTTTCTCCTGCCCACGATGCGTGTCCTTCTCCTGGGTGGAACGGGCTGGATCGGCGGGGCCATCGCCGATGCGCTGCTCGCGGCCGGGCACCCGCCGGTGGCCCTGGTCCGTGCGGAGGGTGAACCGGCAGCGTCGTTGCGGCGGCGCGGGGCCGAGGTGGTCATCGGCGACCTGGCCGACCTCGACCGGCTCGGCGCGACGGCCGGGCGGGCGGACGCCACCGTCCACGCCGCGTCGGCCCCGGCCCCGGTGAGCGACGC
>CAXTFX010000590.1:0-2749 GCA_964243185.1 uncultured Chthoniobacterales bacterium | reverse complement strand
CCGCCGGCCAGCGCCGTGCCCTACACGCTCGACCCGGACTGGCGGGCCTGCGCCGGCCGGGTGCTCGCCGCCGCCGGGCGGCCCCCAGAGCGTTCCCGCGCCGGGGAAGCCGCCGTGGCGGGGTTCTGGCGGGCGTCGGCGGCCTCGTGATCCCTCGGCGTCGAGGCCGCCCCCGACCAGGTAAAGAAAAAGACCGCGGGGCCGCGGGTCGCGTCCACCAAGGTCAAAGTCGCCGTGGGTGGAGCGGCTTCCCGCACGCTCCGCCGGGGACATACGGCCATCCGGCCGGCGCCTTCGTTTTAACTGGTTGAAGCTTGCCTCACCCCCGGCTGGCCGTTGCCGGTCCGGTCCTCGTTTATGGTTGACGTTGAACAACTCCTGGCTCCGGTGTCCGAGGACGCACCCTGCGGGGAGGACCTTTCCTACGACGCGGACCTGGCCGGGCTGGAGACGCTGATCCAGGGAAAGGCCGAGACCCAGTTCTCCGACGCCGAGGAGCCGAACTGGAAGGAGGTGCAAAAAACCGCCCTGGCGCTAGCCGAGCGCACCCGGGACCTGCGCGTCACGATCAATCTTACCCTGGGCCTGCTCAAGCTCGACGGCTGGCCGGGGGTGGCGCAGGGCACGGCGATCCTGCGGGGCCTCCACGAGCGTTATTGGACCGGGTTCTACCCGCGCCTGGACCCGGACGATGACAACGACCCGACCGAGCGGGCCAACGTGCTCGCCACCCTGTCCGCGCCGGAAGGCACCTTCGGCGACCCCCTCCGCTTCCTCGAACGGCTGCGCGCCGCGCCGCTCTGCCAGGGCGTCCGCCTCGGCCCGCTGTCGCTGGCCGCCATCAGGTCGGCCGCCGCGGCCGGCGCGAAGAAGGCGGCCGGTGAGGGGGGGGAACCCGTCGAGGCCGCGCCCGGCCCGGACACGGCAGCCGTCGCGGCCACGTTCAAGGATACCCCCGAGGCGTTCCTGACCGACGTGCGCGCCGCCGTGACGGGCGCCGCGGCAGACCTGGCGGCCATTGACGAGTTTTGGGACAACACGGTCGGGAGCGGGCGCGGCCCGAACCTGGAGGCGCTCCGGGTGGTGCTGCGCGACGCCAAGAGTCGGCTGGACACCTACGCGCCGGTCGTCGTTGCCGACGAGGAAGCGGATGCTGACACCGCCCCCGGTGGGAACGGCGCGGACGACACCCTTGGCGGCGGCGACCCCTCCCGGCGCTCGGCCCGGTCGCGGGCGAACGCCAGCAGCGTGGCTGCCCCCGGTGAGATCGCCTCCCGCGAGGACGTGCTCGGGGTGCTGGACGCCATCTGCGCCTACTACGATGAGCGGGAACCCTCCAGCCCCGTGCCCGCCCTCTTGAAACAGGCCCGTAAGATGGTGGGCATGAATTACTTCCAGCTCGTATCCGCCCTCACGCCGGACGCCACCCCGCAGGTGCGGCTGGCGGCCGAGGAGAGCGTCGGCAGCGTAACCCCCGCGGAAGACAGCACCCCCGCGGAGTAGGCGCGTCAACCCCCAACCTCCTCGTTCCCTGGTTTCCGTCCTAACCCATGTTCAGCAGAACATTTAGACCCGAAGGAGCAAAAATTTTTTAAGATTTTTCTTGCGCTGACCGACCCTTTTTTTGCAGCATGGTTGCCCCCGCGCGTTTTTCTTCCTCACCTTATGCCCTCCGAAAGCAGCCAGAAATTCATCGGCCGCAACCGCGCCCCGCGCGTGCAGATCGAGTATGACGTGGAGCTTTACGGCTCGGCCAAGAAAGTCGAGTTGCCCTTCGTCATGGGCGTCATGGCGGACCTCTCCGGCAAGCCCGCGGAGGCGCTGGCCGCCGTGGACGACCGCAAGTTCCTGGAAATCGACATTGACAACTTCGACGAGCGGTTGAAGTCCGCCAAGCCCCGCGTCGCCTTCCAGGTGCCCAACACCCTGACGGGCGAGGGCAACATGAGCGTGGACATCACGTTCGAGAGCATGGACGATTTCTCGCCCGCCGCCATCGCGCGCAAGGTGGACTCGCTCAACAAGCTGCTCACCGCGCGGACCCAGCTTGCGAATCTCCTCACCTACATGGACGGCAAGAGCGGCGCCGAGCAGAGCATCGCCAAGCTGCTCGCCGACCCGACCCTGTTGCAGGCCCTCGCCTCCGCCCCCAAGCCGGGCGCCGAGGAGACGTCGGCCGCCTGAGTCCTCCTCCCCCCAATTTGTTGCCCCGACCAGAACCCGATTTTCGCTTATGCCCGATTCCCTCTCTATCGGCGCCGTTGCCGAGGCGCCTAACGTGACCCCGCAGACCTCGGAGCTTTCCGAGTTCGAGGCCCTGTTGAACCAGGAGTTCAAGCCCAAGACCTCCCAGGCGCAGGAGGCCGTCCAGACGGCCGTGCGCACGCTGGCCGAGCAGGCGTTGAACGACACCGCCCTGGTGTCCGACGACGCCATCCGCACCATCGAGGGCATCATCGCCGAGATCGACCGCAAGCTCTCCGAGCAGATCAACCTGATCCTGCACCACGAGGACATGAAGTCCCTGGAGGGCACCTGGCGCGGGCTGCACCACCTCGTTTCCCACACGGAAACGGACGAGAAGCTCAAGATCCGGGTGCTGAACCTCACCAAGAAGGACGCCGCCAAGAGCCTGAAGAAGTTCAAGGGCACGGCCTGGGACCAGAGCCCGCTGTTCAAGAAGATCTACGAGGAAGAGTTCGGCACGCCCGGCGGCTCGCCCTACGGCTGCCTCATGGGCGACTACGCC
>CAXTFX010000589.1:0-2749 GCA_964243185.1 uncultured Chthoniobacterales bacterium | reverse complement strand
GAGTTGGTCCCACGGCGGCTGGTCCGCGTTGTGCGCCGCCGCGGGCAGGTTCACCGTCGCCGCGCTGCTGGCGCTCTTCTTCGTCGGGCCCGGGACGCCGGTGGTGGCGGGGGAGGCCCGGCGGGACGCGGCCACCCCGTAGGTGCGCGTCCGGGCGCCGGGCCGAGGGTTAACGAGTTGCCGACCAGGCACGCACCTCCGCGTTACTCCTTGGGTTTGGTGAGCCGGACCTCAGTCTGTTTTCCGTCCGCGTGCCTGATGCGCAGGGTCCGCGTCTCCCCGGCGTTAAACTTCATGAGGGGCTGCAACTCCCGGGCACGCCGGCCCACGACGCTCTGACCTTCGACCTGCACGATCTCATCGCCGGCGACGATGCCGGCGCCCTCGGCGATGGAAGCCCGCTCGACCTTGGTTATCAGGATCTTCGTGACCAACGGGTTGAGGATGCCGTCGCCCTCCACGCTGAGGACCATGCCGACCCTCGGGCCGTCGGCGTAGCAAGGCGCCGCCAGGAGGACCACGAGGAGGGCGGTGGCAAGGGCTGTTCGTGCGGCAATCCGGGTGAGCATAACGATCAGGGTTCCGTCGTTCCCGAACACCGCCCGGGAACGAGGTCAAGGGTCAAGGGGCTTCCGCGATTTCTTTGAGGGTTTTGAGAACGGTAAGCCCTTCGTCGCCCGCGCTGGCGTCCGCCGCCCCGGACCCCGGGCGGGGATCTTCCTGGATGACGCTGAGCATGGTGCCGGCACCGACCGCTTTCAGCACGTAGGCCATCGAGAGGTAATCCTCCGGGCGGTCGGCCAGGCCGGGTCGCGGGGCGAACAGGGAATACTGGAGAAATTTCGTCGGGTTGAACACCGTCACCGTGCCCCACTGTTCGAAGACCTGGCCCTCCCGCTCGCCGCGGAGGCGGATGGGGCTGTCCGGCTCTCACGTCGTGACGAGTTCCGAGCCGCGTTGCCAACGCTCTACCAGTTCCGGTCGGGTGAGGACGTCCCAGACCCGCTGGGGCGGCGCGTTGATGGCGATTTTGGAGTTGGTGACGTGCATGGGCAGGTTCTCTCTCGTTTCCAAACTCGGTTTGAGAAAGCCCTCCGTTCCGAAACTCCGTTTCGGTCTGACCGCGTCCGGATGAACGGCGCGCCACGAGAAGAGTCCGATGCGAAACCGAGCTTGGCGAAGTGGGGGCATTCCCAGACGAAGTTCAGGAACGAGGAGGAAAGCAGGTAAATTGTAGAGGCCATCAGTAAACATCCACAAACAGTTCACGCCATTCTCCTTGGGCGTAATATTCCCATGCCTCCTCAACTATCCTGGTCGGATATTTTTCAACTCGGCCCTTCTCTTTCCGCCAGCAAAAAACTCGTCCGTTGGTTTCGAGATAAGGTGAAAAATGAATTGTAGGTTCTAGTTGAGCATGAATGTCAAGCTGTCGCCGGGAGGATGGTGAGTAGAAAACAAACCAGTGACCATCTGTAAATTTGACTGGATGTTGCTCATTCTCGATCCATCCCTGATGCCAAAATGCGAGCGTCCCGTTCTCCTTGAATATCACTGTTTGTCCATCTCCTATCAGCATCGGTTGTTCTGTGCCAGCCGTCAGGGATCTAATGGAAACGGCGTAACACATTACAATTATTGGTAGTGTAAAACGCGAAGTTCTCATAAATGACGGATATTTTCTCTGACGACTTACCGGACGCTACTGTCCACGTAGTCGGCGCCTGATCGTTCGCTCATCCTGCCGCAAATCCAGAAGGGCAACAACCACAATCCGGGTGGTGTAAGGTTCATAAAAAATTCCGTAGGGAAACCACTGCATCACTTGACGGCGAAGACGGCGGAGATAAACCGGAGCGATGTGCGGGAAGTCCGCGATGCGGGCCAGGTAACGATCCACCGCCTCGGTAAACTTCACCCCGAGACCTTCGCGGGCTTCCTCCAAACGGTTGAAGGCAGCTTGTGAGTCGGTCTCCGCGCCGGCTAAGAAGTCTACGCGCAGGCTCATCGACCGGCGGTTAGACGACGCTTAACCACCTCCCACGGAATCACGTCGTCCGGGTTCCGACGGTGTTCCTCCGCGCGTTCCTCCAGGATTCGGATGTGATCCTCGCGAGTTGGGAAGGCATCCGGGTTGGCCGCGAGCGCATCCCAGAGTTCACCCACGAGAATAAGTTGCTCTTCCGCGGTGAGGTTTTGAAGCTCGGGGATGCGCTCGGTAATCATGGTCGGGGAGTTTACTTCAGTGCGTTCGCCGCTTCCACGACGTGATCGGCCGTGATGCCGAGTTCCTTCATCACCTTATCGCCCGGCGCGGAGATGCCGAAACGGTTGATGCCCAGGCAGACGCCGTCCAGGCCGACGTAGGGTGCCCAGCTCGTCGGCACGCTGGCCTCGATGGACACGCGGCGGCGGCAGGATTTGGGGAGCACGCTCTCGCGGTATTCGGCCGGCTGGCGGTCGAAGCGCTCGAAGCAGGGCACGGACACCACGCGGGTGCCGGCGCCGAGGGTTTCGGCGGCCTTCAGGGCGTGTTGAAGTTCGCTGCCGGCACCCAGGAGGATGAGGTCGAGCGGGGCGGTTTCCCTTTTGGCGACGTAGCCGCCGCGCAGGACGCCCTCGCGGCGCTCGTGGACGGGGATGGAGGTCAGCAGCGGGACGGCTTGGCGGCTGAGGGCGAGCAGCGTCGGGCCGTCGGTGCGCTCCAGGGCGGCGGCGAAGGCGCCGGCGGTTTCCTCGGGGTCGCCGG
>CAXTFX010000588.1:0-2756 GCA_964243185.1 uncultured Chthoniobacterales bacterium | reverse complement strand
GTGGATGCGTCTTCTCACTTCCTCGCTGGCCGGGGCGAGGACCGTCTGGTGGCGGACCTGCTCGGGAGCCTTGGCCCGGCGAACGCCGTGGACGCCGAGGACGATTGCGCGGTGCTGCCCGCGCCGGGTGAGCCGGGGCGTTGGCGGCTGCTGAAGACGGACTGCGTCATCGAGGGGGTTCACTACCCGCCGGACACCGCACCCGAGCGGGTCGGCTGGAAGGCGCTGTGCCGGGTGGTGAGTGACTTCGCGGCGATGGGTGGCGGCCAGCCGGACCACGCGCTCGTCACCGTGGCGCTGCGGCCGGAAACGCCGCGGGCCTACGCGCGCGGGCTTTACGCCGGGCTGGGGCGGGCGGCGGGGGCGTTCGGGGTGGCGGTCGTCGGCGGGGAAACGGCGCGGGCGCCGGGCGCGGGGTTCCTGAGCGTCGCCGTGTCGGGAACCATCGCGCAGGGCGCCTGCGTGCGGCGGGGCGGGGGCCGGGCGGGGGACGCCCTGTTCGTGACGGGCCGCCTGGGGAACTCCTTCGCCAGCGGCCGGCACCTGGACTTCACCCCGCGGCTGGCGGAGGCGCGGTGGCTGACCGCGAACTTCACCGTCCACGCGATGATGGACCTGTCCGACGGCCTCGCCGCCGACCTGCCCCGGCTGGCGCGGGCGAGCGGCGGCCTGGGCTGGCGGCTGGACGCGGGAAGCCTGCCCCTGGCGCCGGGTGCCGACGGGCGCGCCGCGTGGGGGGACGGGGAGGACTACGAGCTGCTCTTCGCCGTCGCGCCGGGGCACGGGGATGGATTGTTAACGGCTTGGCGGGAAAAGTTCCCGGCCGTTCCCTTGACCCGGATCGGCGAGCTGACCGCCCCCGGCGCCGGAGACGCGGCGGGGGCTGGCGGGTTCGACCATTTCCGTTGAAGTTTTCGCCCCGATGTTCCGCTGCCGCACGCCCGCCGACACCCTCGCCGCCGGCCGCGCGCTGGCCGCCACCCTGCGGGCGGGGGACGTGCTCGGGCTCGTCGGCGGCCTCGGCGCGGGGAAAACCCAGTTCGTCAAGGGGCTCGCCGCCGGCCTGGGCCTGGACCCGGACGGGGTGACAAGCCCGACCTTCACGCTCCTGCACGAATACCGGTCCCCGGGGGCGCGCCTGCCGTTGTTCCACGCCGATTTCTACCGGCTGGAGAACGCGGCGGAGGTCGCCACGCTGGGGTTGGAGGAAATCTGGGACGAAGCGGCCGGCATCGCGGCCGTCGAGGGGGCGGACCGTTGTCCGGGACTCCTCCCGCCCGAAGCCCGCTGGCTGTCGTTCGCCGCGGGGGCTGACGGGAGCCGGATCATCATCGAAACGGCCGCCCCATGATGCTCGCCCTCGACACCTCCAGCCCGCGCGGCAGCCTCGTGCTCGCGACCCCGGACGGGGCGGAGACGCTCGCGCGGCGCGACTTCGAGACCGGCCGGGCGCGGGGCGGGGAACTCTTCGGCGCCCTGCGGGAAATCCTCCGGGCCGCCGGGCCGGACCCACGGCTGACGGGGATCGTCGTCGGCCTGGGCCCCGGCTCCTACTCCGGCGTCCGGCAGGCCGTGGCGGCGGCGCACGGGCTGGCGCTGGCGCACGGGGCAACCCTGCGCGGACGGCCCTCGCCGGAGGCCCTGGCGACGGACGCCCCCGCGTGGCACGCCGTGGGCGACGCGCGCCGCGGCATGTTTTACTACGCCGCCGTGCGCGCCGGCCGTTGCGAGCAACCACCCGAATCGTTGGACCGCGACGGCGTGCTCGCCCGCCTGGACGCCGCCCCCGACCGGCCGTTGCTGGCCGCGGAGCCCTCGCCCGCGCTGGACGTTTTCCCCGGCGTGCGGATCGTCCCGCCCGACGCCGCCCGGCTCCTGGCCGGTTGGGAAACGCTCCCCGACGCGCCGCTCGAACCCATTTACCTGCGCCCCCCGCACATCACCGCGCCCAAAGCCCGCTAACCCTCTCCCGCCATTCACCCCCTTCCCCACACCCCCGACTCCTCCCGCTGCTGGGCGGAGATTGACCTCGCGGCCACCGTGCACAACGCGGCCGTCGCCCGCGAGGCCGTCGGCCCCGGCGTGGCGCTGATGGCCGTCGTCAAGGCGGACGCCTACGGGCACGGGGTCGGTCCGGTCGCGTGCGCGCTGCGGACCGCGGGCGTGGAGCGGTTCGCCGTGGCCAACGTCGTCGAGGCGAGGGAGCTGTTGGACATTTTCGCCGACGACCCGCGGCCGGTCTCGGTGCTCTCCCCCGCTCTGCCCGCCGAGCGCGCGGAGATCGTCCGGCGGGGGCTGCGGCCGTGGGTTTCCGGCGTGGAGGAGGCGCGGGACTACGCGCGGGTGGTCCGGGAGCTGGGGGGGCGGGCGCCGGGCTTCGGCGTGGAGGTGGAAATAGACACGGGCATGGGCCGGGCGGGCATCCTCGCAACCGAGTGGCCGGCGATGCGGGCGGTCCTGCGGGAGTTGCCGGAGGTGCCCGTCGTGGGTTGGGCGACGCACCTGCCCTCGCCCGACGAGGACGAGGCGTGGACCCGCGGGCAACTGGCCTGGTTCGGAGAGCTCCTGGTGGGGGAAGCCTTGCCGGAGCAGGTTCACGCCCAGAACAGCGCCGGCCTGCTCGGCTACGGGCGGCCGGGGGGCGCCAACGTCGTCCGCCCCGGCCTGATGCTCTACGGCGCCTCGCCGCTGCGGGCGTTCCAGCCCCGCCTGCGCCCGGCGCTGACCCTGAAAACCCGCGTCGCGCTGGTCCGCAC
>CAXTFX010000587.1:0-2758 GCA_964243185.1 uncultured Chthoniobacterales bacterium | reverse complement strand
GCCGTGTCCGTCACCGTCGCCCTCTCCCCGCTGCACCGCGTCGAGTTGGCGGAGGCGTGCGCGCCGCTGCTGGAAACGCCCCCGGAGCGCGATTTCGCGTTGCACACCGTCGCCCTCAAGCGCGCGCCCGACGGACGGCCGCTCGTTCATTCCGAACTCGTCATCGCCGGCCGGGGGACGCGCGAACGGTTCCCCGCCGCGCGCGAGTTCCCCGTCCATTTCCTGAAGAGCTATCACCCGTGGAGCCTCCACGGCGACCCCGGCATCGAGTTCGCCCGCACGGGCGTCGCCGCCAGCATCCTCGGCTCGCCGCCGCCGGTCGGGCACGACGCCAACTCCTTCCGCACGACCTTCATCCCCGGCCGGCCGTTGTCCCGGCTGCTCCCCTTTTACGCCGTCGAGCCGGATGCCCGCGCCTTGGGCCTGGCGCGCCAGATGGACCTCGCCGCCCTCGCCGGGCTCTGGGGGTTGCTGGAAACGGCTTTCGCCGCCCTCGGCCGGCTGCACGCCGGCGGGTTGGCGCACGGCGACGCGGAGTTGCACAACGTCATCGTTTGCCCCGCGCCCCTGGGCGTGTTCTGGATTGACTACGAGAGCGCCAGCCTGCGCCGGGAGACGGACGCAGACGAATGGCCCGCCCGCGTGACCCGCGACCAGCGTGAACTCCTGCGCGCCGCCGCCTGCGTCGGGGCGGCCCTGGGCCGACAGGAGGGCGCCCTGGCCGGGGCGGTCATGGCCGGGTTGGAGGGGAACGGCCTGTTCCGCGACCCGGCCCCGTTCCGCGCGGCGCTGGCGTCGGCGGGCGGGCTGGCGCCGCGGGGGGCAGCGGCCACGTGACAGACGCCGCTCAACCCGGCCGGCCGCGCTTAACAGATCACTTTGAAGGGTTTGGTGCTCGCCGCGACCAGCTCGTTGCCCTTGTCATCCTCGACCAGCAGCAGGTGAACCCCTTTCTGCTCGGCCATGACCTTCACCGCTTCGAGCCCGCCACCGCGCTCCTGCACGGAGGACAGCTTGCGCTGGCTCATGGTGTTCGAGCCGTCGGCGACGGCGCCCAGCCATTCGTCGGCCCATTGTGTCGCGTCGGGTTTTGTCGTGCTCATATGTTTGGGGAGAAGTGGATGAACTTACGTCGGCCCGAACCCCGCGAAAGCGGTTAACTTTCCCATGACTCACCCCGACGTGGACAACCCCCACGGCCGTTACCGGCCGAGCCTCCTCGTAGCCACGCTCATCCTCCTGGCCCAGCGCTGCCCGCTCGGTCCCGCCGGCCAGCGGCTCGCGCGGGGTCTCGGGCGCCTGGTCCTCCGGCGGGTGGGCGAGCGCCCCCTGGACGCGGCGGTGGGCGGATTGCGCCTGCGCTTCTACCTGGGGGACAACAACTCCGAGCGCAAGTTCCTCCTCACCCCCCGCCGCTCCGACCCGACCGAGCGCGCCCTGCTCGCTCGCGCGCTGCCGCCGGACGGCGTGTTCGTGGACATCGGCGCCAACGTCAGCCTCTACACCCTGTGGGCCGGCCGCCACCTCGGACCCGGCGGGACGCTCGTGGCCTTCGAGCCGCACCCGACCGCTTTCGCGCGCCTGCGCTTCAACGTCGCGGCGAACTTCCTCCCCGGGGTCACCGGCAGTCCGCGCACGCACCTGCTCCCGGTGGCCGTCGGCCGGGCGGAGAACGCCGGAGCCGTCTTGCACCTTCACCCCCGCAACCTCGGCGCGAACAGCCTGCTCCCCCCCGCGCCGGGGGAAGACCTGGGTGGGAAGCGCCTCCCGGTTCCCTGCCGGCCGCTGTTGGCCGTGCTCGACGAACTCGGGGTGGCGCGGATTGACGTGCTGAAAATTGACGTGGAGGGCGGCGAGGACGCGGCCCTGGTGCCGTTCCTGGAGGACGCCGACCCCGCCCGGCTGCCCCGTTTCCTGATCGTGGAGAACTCGGCCCCCCGCTGGCGGGAGGACCTGCCCGGCGCGTTGCGACGTCGGGGTTACGCGGTGGGGGAGCGGACGAAGATGAACACGGTTTACCGGCGCCCCTCGCCGGGGGACGGCGCGATCCCACGCGACGTCCAGCCGCTTAGGCGTGCCCCCGCCCCGGCGTGCGAATGAAACCGTTCGCCCCGATGAATCACGACGAACTTTTCCCCTCCCCCGGCGCCGGTGCCAGACCCGACGGCACCCGTTTCTGCGTCTGGGCGCCGGACCACGCGCGGGTGGAAGCCGTGCTGTTCACCGCCGACGACCCCGACCGCCCCACGCGCGCGGTCGCGCTGGACCGCGACGCCCACGGTTTCCACGTCGCGCTCGACCCCGCCGGGCGGGCCGGCGACCTTTACCGCTACCGGCTCGACGGCGACGACGCGCAGACCTTCCCCGACCCGGCCTCCCGCCGGCAACCCTTCGGGGTGCACGGCCCCTCGGAGGTCACGGCCGCCGACGCCGGGGAACGTTTCCCGTGGGCGCACGAAGCGAGCCGGGCAGGCCACGCGCTGGCCGACCTCGTCGTTTACGAGCTGCACGTCGGCACGTTCACGCCGGAGGGCACCTTCCGCGCCGCCCTCGGGCGGCTGGCGGACGTGGTGGCTCTGGGCGTCACCGCCCTCGAGCTCATGCCGTTGGCCGATTTCCCCGGCCGGTGGAACTGGGGCTACGACGGCGTCGCCCTGTTCGCCCCGGCCCGTTGCTACGGCGCGCCGGACGACCTGCGCGCCCTGGTGGACTCCGCGCACGGCCACGGGCTGCGCGTGATCCTCGACGCCGTTTACAA
>CAXTFX010000586.1:0-2764 GCA_964243185.1 uncultured Chthoniobacterales bacterium | reverse complement strand
ACCCCCACGTTTCCCCGCTCGGGGCCAAGGGCGTCGGCGAGATCGGCACCACCGGTTCGGCCGCCGCCGTGGCCAACGCCGTCTTCCACGCCACCGGCCGCCGCGTGCGCCGGCTGCCCATCCGCCCCGACGACCTGTTGTGAAAACGGGAAGTCAGGAACGCAACGATCTTCCCGGACCGGAAGCAGAGGAGACCTCTGCTCCGATTCCGAGCCCGGACCATCCCGCCCCGCAAAAGTGCTCACCATCATGCAAGATGCCATCCCCGTTTCCCCCGCCGCCGACGGCCCGCCCCGCACCCCGCCCGCCGACTGGGTGCGCGGCTACTTCGCCAGCGTGGACTCGTTGCGGCCGGGGGAGGTAACGCGCCACTTCGCCGTTGACGGCCGCTTCCGTTTCGGTAACGCCGCGCCCGCCGTGGGCCACGCGGCCATCACGGCGATGCTGGAACGGTTCTACGGCCAACTCTCGGCGATGCACCACGAGAACACCGGGCTGTGGACGGGGCCGGGTTCGGCCGTCTTCGAGGCCGTGGCCCACTTCACCCGCCGGGCCGACGGCCGGGAGCTTCCCCTGCCCGCCGTGAGCATCCTGCGCTTCAACGCCGCCGGTCTGATCGCGGACTTCCGCATGGCCATGGACGCCGCCCCGCTCCAGAGCTGAAACTCCTCGCCAGTAAAAGATGATTGGCCCGTAGCCGCCGCCCCCCGACGCGGGGAGCACGGTGTGCCGGTGCTCCACGCGCCGCTGAAGTGGCCCCCGCGTGATATTCTGTGCGGGGGCCCACGGGGTGGCCTGGCCCCTGCGCTGGGCCTCGCCCTCGGCCTCGCCGGCTGCCAGAAGCCGGCCGCCGCCGCGAAGCCCGCGCCGAAGGTCACGGTGGCCCGCGCCGTCGTGCGCTAGGTCAACGACTGGGACGAATACACCGGGCGGCGGGAGGCCACCAAGGTCGTCGAGGTGCGCGCGCGGGTAGTCGCCAGCCGCCACGCTGGCGCGCACCACCCGGTGAAACGGGATGAGGTAGCCCACCCGGCTGACACCCAGGGTGCGGCGAGCAGGCGCACCGGGAACTCTCCCACGAGTTGAGCGACCAGAGCCATCTTCAGCGCGGGGTCGCCGAGAAGATGGCGAACGCCTTTTAACACTTCGCGCTGCTGGCGCAGCTCCTCGTTCTCGCGGCGCAGCGCACGCAGCTCCCGCTCGGTCTCCGCCGTGACCACGGCGGCGAGGGGCGGGCCGCTTTGAGAGTGCCGAAGTAGTGCCGTCAGCGCGTCCCCTGAGGCAGGAACTGGAAGTGGTGGACGGACTACCGCGGCCTGGAGGCCGTGCGCTTCGAGGGCCGGCTGCGTGTGCGCCGCGAGAGTGGACCCCGCCGCCCTGGACCGCCCCCTGACCTCGCTCTTGGTGCAGACGCTGGTGGAGAACGCGGTCAAATACGGCGTCTCGCCCTTTCGCCAGCCCAAGGGGGCTACCTTGACGGCTCTACCGAGCTAGGAAAGTAGAAGGAAGTGCCACTGGCGCGCTTGCGAAGAAGTCGGCCGCAGGGGTAGTGCCGCACCGGCACTGGACATCGAGAGGCCGGCTTAGCCCGGCGTCGAGGTGAGCCCAAGAAGTGGCGGAAAAGTGGCGGAACAGGGGCTCTACGGCGAGCCGTCTTCAACCTCAAATCCGTGCGTAAACCTACGCACGACAAAAACTTGCACCCGACAAGACTCGAACTTGTAACCTTCTGATCCGTAGTCGTCGGGGATGTCAAGCACGACGACGCGCTTGCTCGCCAACGCCCCGGGGAAGCGGGCGCGTAGGCGCTCGACGTGGCGGCGCTCCATGCAGAGCACGACATCCGCCCAGCCGAGCAGGCCCTCGGTCACGCGCACTCGGGCGCCCTTCTCCGTGCCGGCGGAGCGCACCTGGAAGCCCGGCACCCCGTCGAGCAGGCGCTCGGCCGTGGGGCTGCGCCAGCGGTTGCGGCTGCAAACGAAGAGCAGCTTGGTCACCGTCGGCGACCCTTCCGCGCTGGTAGCATCCATGTTTACGGAACCTCAAAGGTCCAGGGCCAACTGGAGGGCGTCGCGGACGGCCATCGGTGCGCAGAGTCTCTCCCGCTCGGAGGCGTCCAGGCGCACGCCCAAGCCCAGGAGGCGCACGCGCCGGGCCGCCGGCTCCCGCCGGCTCCAGCCTTCGGCCAGGAGCGCCAGGAACTCCTCCAAATGCGGCGGGCGCCCGGCGCGGGCTACCGTGGTGTGGCTAAAATCGGCGAAGCGCAGCTTGACGAAAAGGCCCGTGACGGCGCGGGCGGGCTCCTTCTCGGCCAGCTCAACCACGAAGTCGGCGTGCAACTCGGCCAGGCGCTCCTGGCACTCGGTCAGACTCTCCAGGTCCAGGGCGAAGGTGTTCTCGTTGGACAGGCTCTTGCGCGGCCGGTCGGGGACCACGGGCCGCGGGTCCTCGCCCCGGCAGCGCGCGAAGAGTTCGGCGCCGAACCGGCCGAAGTGGCCGACCAGCTCCTCGCGGGCAAACGCCTGGAGCTGCCCGCAGGTTTGCACCTCCAGGTCAGCGAGGCGTTTGGCCGTCACCTCCCCCACGCCGGGGATCTTGCCCACGGGTAGCTCCCGCATGAAGGCGGCCACGGCGGCGGGCCGGATCGTGCACTGCCCGTCGGGCTTGCGCAGGTCGCTGGCCACCTTGGCCAGCATCTTGTTGGGGGCGATGCCCGCGGAGGCCGTCAGGCCGGTTTCGGCCCGGATGCGCGCGCGGATCTCGG
>CAXTFX010000585.1:0-2812 GCA_964243185.1 uncultured Chthoniobacterales bacterium | reverse complement strand
CTCGCGCTGGTCGGCCAGGGCACCCTCGGCCATGCGCAGCGCGCGGGCGGTGTCGCGGGCCGGGGTGACGACGGGCGGGAGGGGCGCGGTGGCGCTGGCTGGGGAGGGGATGGCGCGCAGGCGCAGCAGGAAGCTCGGGGCCGCGGGGTCCGCGCCCGTGCCGGCGTCGAAGCGCAGGGCGAAGGCGTGGACCGGCACCGCCGCGCGGGTGGGGGGGGTGTCCCCGGCCGTGGGCGGTTGCCAGCGCAGGGCGTGGGCGACGCCCCCGTCATCCGCCGCCAGGCCCCGCAGGAGCTCCCCCGCCGAGGGGGGCAGGACGGCACCCGCGGCGTGGGACAACCACCTCGTCACGGGCTGGCCCAAGAGGGAGGCCGGGGACGCCTCCAGCAGCGGGCGCCCCGTGGCCGGGAGGGCCGGTCCGGCGCCGGCCACGCGGGGCAGGCGCACCCCGCGGACGCACCCGGCCTCGTCCAGTAACAGGTCCACCTGGGTGCCGGGTGGGAGGGCCGTGGCGGGGGCGCGCTCGGGCGGTGGAACGATGGGAACTCCCGACATGGGGGTGAAGGCGAGGCGGGGCCGGGTTTCCCGGGCGGGGGAACCAGTATCGCGTCGGCGTCCCCTCGCTTGCAAGTCCCATGCCGGGCGCTTTGACGTGGGGGCCGCCCGCGGGGAAGGTGGGCGCCCATGCCCCGCCGGTTGCCGTTTTCCCCCCCGCCCGAGACGGGCTGGCGCCTGCTCGTCGCCGCGGTGATGCTCCTGGCCGCGTGGCTGCGGCTGTGGCACTTAGACAACCGGCCGCCGCACTTCGACGAGGGGGTCAACGGGATGTTCACCGACCGGATGGTGATCAGCGGCTTCTACGCCTACGACCCGACGAACTACCACGGGCCGTTGCACTTCTACGCCTTGTTCTTGTTCAAGCGCCTGCTCGGGCGCAACCTGTGGGCCCTGCGCCTGCCGGTCGCCCTGGTTTCCCTCGCCACGGTCGGGCTGGTGTGCCGGTGCCAGCGTTTCTTCCCGCGGCCGGTGTGCCTCGTGGCGGCGCTGGGGCTGGCCCTGTCGCCTGCGAGCGTTTACTTCGGGCGGGACGCCATCCACGAAGCCTGGCTGGCGTTCTTTCTCCTGCTGACCCTCTTCGGCGGGTTCGGCCTGTGGCGGGACGGCGGGGTCTGGGACCTGTGGGCGTTCGGGATGGGCTTGACGGGAATGATTCTCACCAAGGAAACCTACGTCATCCACGTTGCCGCGTTTGCCCTCGCGCTGGGCACGTTGCAGGCCTGGGAGCAGCTCGCGGAAATCCTCCCCCGGCTCGCGCCCGAGCTCGCCCCGGGGCTGCCGCGCCCGACCGGGTTCCCGCCGCCGGCCCCGGCGCGGTGGACGGCCGGGGACCTCGCGGCGGTGTCGGCGGTCGGGGTGGGGAGCATCGTGTTATTCTACTCCGGGACGTTCTTCAACCCGTCGGGATTGAAGGGGTTATACGAGACATTCGCACCCTGGTTCCAGAAGAGCGGGCTCCACCAGGGGAACGGCGAGGGGCACGTCAAGCCGTTCCGCTACTGGCTGGAACTGCTCCTGGGGCAGGAGCCGTGGGCTTTTGCCGGGATGCTGGCGGCCGTCGGGTGCCTCTGGGCGAGAACGGGTTGGACCGTGCGCTACGTGTCCATTTACGCGCTGGGCACCCTGCTGGCCTACAGCCTGGTCCCCTACAAGACGCCGTGGTGCATGGTGTCCATCGTCTGGCCGTTTTTCTTCCCGGCCGCGGCGGCGCTCGTGGGCCTGGGACAACGGCGGGGGGTGGGGGGCCGGGTGCTGGGCGGTTCGCTGCTGGCGGCGTTCGTCGGGTTCACGTGGTGGCGGACGACGGACCTGAGCTTCGGGCACCCCGCCGAGGCGCGGGAGGAGCATTTTCTCCGGGTCAACGTTCCCGACAACCCGGCCGCCGCGAGCCTACTGCGTCGGCTGGGGGTCTTCCGGCCCGGCGCGTCGCCGGGGACGCTCCAGTGGGACGTGCCCTCCTACGTTTACGTCCAGACCTTTGACGTGGTCAACCAGCTCACCCTCCCGCTGGCCGAACTCGCGCGGGCGAACCCGGCCAACTTCGGGCTGCGCGGCCTCATCCTGGCCGACCATTACCATCCCTTGCCGTGGATGCTGGGGGACTTTTACCGCGTCGGCTACTACGGCGCGGAGAACCCGCCACCGGACGTGCGGGCGGACTTCCTCGTCGTGGCGGCGGAGCGGGTCCCGGAGGTCGAGGCCGGGCTGGGGGAGCCGTATTTCCGGGAGAACATCCAGCTCCGGCCCGCGATGAGTCCGCTGACCCTCTACCTGCGCGCCAGCGTGTTCCAACCCCTCATGCCCGGGCGCGAGCCGGAGTTCGTCCCCGGCCGGCCCGAGGGGGAGCCGGCCCCGGCGCCGACGCCATGAACGCGCGGTCCGCCATGTCCCGCGTCGTCCTGCCCGGGGTCGTGGGCCTGCTCGCGGGCGTGGCCGCGGCCACCCTGCTCGCGCTGGTGCTGGCGCTGGGCCGCACGCACCTCGGCGACGGCACGGGGCTGGACGCGACCCTCGCGGCCGTGGCCCTGGCGGTCGGCGGCGCGGCCGGGCTCGGGGCGGGGTGGCACACCCGACGGCTCGTCGCGGCGGGTGCGCCCCGGCTGTCGCCCTGGGACGCGCTGGCGCTGTTGGCCTTCGGGTTGTTCGCCCTGCGGGCGTTCCCCTGGCTGCTCTTCCGGTCGGGCGAGACGCTACAGATCATTTCGCCCAACAACATCGGCGACCGGCCCCGGCACCTGCTCGACGCCCGGCTGTT
>CAXTFX010000584.1:0-2816 GCA_964243185.1 uncultured Chthoniobacterales bacterium | reverse complement strand
GGGTCGAGGATGGCCGGCACGTAGAGCGTCTGCGGGTCGGCGCTGGCGAACCCCGCGGTGCGCTCGGCGTTCCACTGCATCGGCGTACGCACGCCGTTGCGGTCGCCGAGGTAGATGTTGTCGCCCATGCCGATCTCGTCGCCGTAGTAAATGATCGGCGTGCCGGGCAGCGACATTAACAGGATGTTGATGAGTTCGATCTTGCGCCGGTTGTTGCCCAGCAGCGGCGAGAGGCGCCGGCGGATGCCGAGGTTGATGAGCGCGCGGGGGTCGTTGGCATAGACACGATACATGTAGTCGCGCTCCTCGTCGGTCACCATTTCCAGCGTCAGTTCGTCGTGGTTGCGCAGGAAGATGGCCCACTGACAGTTTGCCGGGATGGCGGGGGTTTGTTCGAGGATGTCAATGATGGGATAGCGGTCCTCCATCTGCAACGCCATGAACATCCGTGGCATGACCGGGAAATGGAACGCCATGTGGCAGGAGTTCCCCGTCGGCCCGTCGCCGAAGTAGGCCACCACGTCCTCCGGCCACTGGCAGGCCTCGGCCAACAGCATGGCGTCCGGGAACTTGCGGTCCACGTGGGCGCGCAGCTCCTTGAGGTAGGCGTGGGTTTCCGGCAGGTTTTCGCCGTTGGTGCCCTCCCGCTCGAACAGATACGGGATGGCGTCCAAACGAAGTCCGTCCACGCCCATCTCGAACCAGAAATCGAGCATCTTGAAAATGCTCTGGCGGACGTGCGGGGAATCGAAGTTGAGGTCCGGCTGGTGGTGGAAAAAACGGTGCCAGTAATACTGGCCCGCAACGTTGTCGAAGGTCCAGTTCGACGGCTCGAAATCCTTGAAGATGATGCGGACCTCCGGGTATTTGTCGGGCGTGTCGTTCCAAACGTAATAGTCGCGCTCGACGGACCCCCTCGGCGCGCGGCGGGCGCGTTGGAACCACGGGTGCTGGTCGCTGGTGTGGTTGATGACCAACTCCGTGATGACGCGCAGGCCGCGGCGGTGCGCCTCCTTCAAGAGCGTCTTGAAGTCCTGCAAGGTCCCGTAGCTCGGGTGGATGTTGTAATAGTCCGCGATGTCGTAGCCATCGTCCCGCAACGGCGAGGGGTAGAACGGCAGCAGCCAGAGCGCGGTGATGCCGAGGCTTTGCAGGTAGTCGAGCTTGGTCAACAGTCCCGGCAGGTCGCCGATGCCGTCGCCGTTGGAGTCGCAATACGCCTTGACGTGAGCCTGGTAGATGATGGCGTCTTTATACCAGAGCGTCGGTTCCCCCACGGGGGTGACGGCGGGGCGGCGGGAACGGGAAGAGGCGGGGCGGGGGGGAATCTCGGCGGCGGGCGCGGGCATAGATACGGCGTGGGACGGTTTGTGTCATTCGTCCGCCGGGCGGCCGGGGGCGGTATCACGGTGTGGGACCCTTTCGGGCTTGTCGCGGGGGGGCGGACGGCCCATGTTCCCCGCCCCCGCATCATGAACCGGATCGTCGGCATCGAAACCGAATATGGCTGTCTCGTCGCCGACGAGCGGGCGCACCGTGGGGCGGACGTGTGGCCGGGGCTGGTGAAGAATTACCTCTTCAACAAGGCTGCCGTCGGCGCCATTGACCTGCACTACCGCGACTACGAGGAGCCCCCGCGCAACGGGGGTTTCCTGCTCAACGGCGGGCGGTTATACCTGGACATGGGGCACCTGGAGTATTCCTCGCCCGAGTGCCTGGACCTGCTCGACAGCGTGGCCTACGACCTCGCGGGCGACCAGCTCATCCTCAACGCCCTGGACGGGCTGGGGGCGCGGGGACAGGTGGCGTTCCTCAAGAACAACATTGACCACCACACCGGGGCGACCTTCGGCTGCCACGAGAATTACCTCATGAAGCGGGAGGCCCAGTTCACCCCGGCGGTGCTGGGGGCGCTGATCTCCTTCCTGGCGACGCGGCAGATCTTCACGGGCGCCGGCCGCGTCGGGCAGGCGAACCCCCTGGCGTTCGACTTCGAGCTGCCGCGGAGCGAGGCGCCGGTGGACTTCCAGATTTCCCAGCGGGCGGACCACATCGTCAACGACATCTACCAGTGGGTGCAGTTCAACCGCGCCATCATCAACGCGCGTGACGAGCCCCTGGCGGATTACCGCAAATACCGCCGGCTCCACCTGCTCATCGGCGACTCGAACATGAGCCCCTTCGCCACGGCGCTGAAGGTGGGCACCACCGCGTGCGTGCTGACGTTGTTGGAGGAGGGCCTCGTGCCGGAGAACGTGACCCTCCAGGACGCCGTCCAGGCCACGCGCGACATCTCGCGCGACCCGACGACGGAGTGGATCATCCGACGTGAGGACGGCACGACCTGCGACGCGCTCGACGTGCAGCACGCCTTCCTGGCGCTGACGGAGAAGACGCTCGCCGGCCGCGACCCGGAGACGGACTGGGTGATCGCGCAGTGGCGTTTCACCCTGGACGCCGTGCGCGCCAAGCCCGAGGCGCTGCTGGGCGGGGTGGACTGGATTTCCAAGCGGTGGCTCCTGGACATGTTCCGGCAGGAGGAAAACCTCTCCTGGCAGGACCCCTGGCTCCAGAGCCTCGACCTGGAATACCACGACATTAACCCCGAAAAAGGCCTGTTCTTCGCCCTCACCCCCGCCAAGGCCATCGGCGAGTGGAACGACCGGGCGCGGGCCGCCGTGGAGCGGGCGACCGGGACCCCGCCGCAGAACACCCGGGCGCGGGGCCGCGCGGTGGCCATCCGGCAATTCCTCGACCGGGGCAACCAGCAATACATCATCAACTGGGACTCGATCTCGTGCGAGAGCCACCGGCAC
>CAXTFX010000583.1:0-2830 GCA_964243185.1 uncultured Chthoniobacterales bacterium | reverse complement strand
GCTGGTGGCCTTCAAACTGGGCATGTGTCGAGCGCCCTGGCCGGGGGAGTAGGGGGACCCTGACCGGGATCACCCGCTTGGGATTAGACCACCGGCAGAGCTCGCCAGACGAGTTAGCTGCCACGTGTTCAGCGCCTCGGGGAGCGCCCTCAGGGAGGGGCCGCCCCTGAGGGTGTCGATGGATGAAGCCCTCCCGCGGGTTTGCGGCCGCCTGGCTGGGCCCCCTTTTTAGTCCACCGGGCTCTTTACCCCCAGCCCCGGCCGGTTCATGACGTGGGTGTAGAGCATGGTGGTGGCCACGTCCTTGTGGCCGAGAAGTTCCTGGACGGTCCTGATGTCGTAGCCTCCCTCCAGCAGGTGGGTGGCGAAGGAGTGGCGCAGCGAGTGGGGACTCGCCGGCTTGGTTAAACCTGCCGTTCTTACCGCGGCTTTGACCGCGTTCTGTAGCGCCTTCTCGTTGGCGTGGTGACGGCGCTGTCGCCTGTCGGGGTAGCGAGGGTCCATGCTGGGCTTGGCGGCCGGGAAGACATACTGCCAAGCCCAGGCCGTGGCGGCCCCGGGGTATTTACGCTGGAGGGCGAAGGGTAGGTAAACACGCCCGTGGCCTTGGGCAAGGTCCTCCTCGTGCAGGGCCTTCACCTTGGCGAGGTGCAGGCGCAAGGGGGTCTGCACGGTCTGGGGCAGAAGGGTGAGACGGTCCTTCTGCCCCTTGCCGTCGCGCACAATGATTTGGTTTAAGGCGAAGTCCACGTCCTTGACGCGCAGGCGCATGCATTCCATGAGGCGCAGGCCGCTGCCGTAGAGCAGCTGGCCCATGAGCGCATACGTGCCGCGGAGTCCGGCGAGCAGCGCTTTGGCCTCTTCCCGGGAGAGGACTACCGGCAGCTTCCGGGGACGGCGGGGCCGCTCGATCTCATCCAGGTAGGGCAACCCCACTTGTAGGACCTGACCATAGAGGAAGAGCAGGGCGCTCAAGGCCTGGTTCTGGGTGGAGGCAGCCACCTGTCCTTCCACGGCCAAGTGGGTCAGGAAGGCGGTGATTTCGGAGCCGCCCATGTCCCGTGGGTGCCGCTTGCCGTGGAAGAGGATGAAACGCTTGATCCAGTCGAGGTAGGTGGCCTCGGTGCGGAGGCTGTAACGCTTGAAGCGGATCAAGCCGCGGACTTGTTCGAGGAGTGGGCTCGCTTGGGGCTTGCCGGCGGGGGAGGGTGCTGGTAGAAAGGAGGCCATGCCGGAGCCATCCAGCCACGGGCGGTAGCTAAAAGCAATCTCCGGATTAGACGAATGGCGTTCGTTTTCGTCGACGACGTTGGTTCGTCCACTTCCTGTTAGGCACTACAACTTTGCCGCTGGTCCCGCTTGTTTCTCGTGGAAGCCGTTGGCGTCGGCGAGAGTCACCGGGACAGGGGAGCCGTCCCGCGCCCGCGACGTTTGCCCAAGCAGAGTCACCCGTAACTTGCTTTTCCTGGCGATGCGTTCAGGATGTTGGGAGTCATCCGCGACAGCCGGGCTGGCGACGCCGCCGGCCGTGCCTAACCCGGCGCTCGAGCGAACGCTTTCTGGCGGGGGCGCCCAGCCCGCATACCACGCCAACTCGCGCCAGAAAGCGTCGCTCAGCTTGCATCCGTTAGGCACTCCGACACCTCGCCGGTTCCGTCTCCGCCTGTTCCGGCACGCCGCCCGCGCCCCCGACCATCGCCGGCAGTTGGTAGCCTTGCGCGCCTGCCAAGTCCAGGCTGGCCGGAAGCGCCCGTCATTCCCCCGGCCAGGGGACGCGCTCTCCCGTTCCCCGCTTGTGAGCGCCTTGCGGATTCGCCCGATTGCGGCATCTTTGGGCAGGTTCACGCCGGTTCCGCGTGCGACGCTGGCACTCACCCGGCCGCGCCTAACCCGGCGCTCGAGCGAACGCCTCTGGCCGAGCAGCGCCGACACCGCATCCCACGCGCACCCCGGCCAGAGTCGTCGCTCAGCTTGCATCCGTTAGGGGACTCCGCGCCCCGCGTCTCCGTCCGTGCGAGCCGGTCCAGTTCCGCGGCGATGAGCGCGGCGCTTTTCGTCAGGTTGCCGGACACATCCTCAGCGGGGCGGTAGTCCGCCGCGCGCCACGGCCAGAGACTCGGCAGTTCCATCGGCTCACGGCCCCGCTCAAGGTAGCGGGCCGCCAGCAGGTAGCACTCGGCGGCGGCCAGTAGCTCGCCGCGCGTGTGCAGGCAGTCGTGGGCGGGCGTGTAACCCTCCTCGGTGATTTGCCGCTGGCGCTCGGCGGCGATGAGTTCCGCGCCTGTTTTGGTCTGTTCCATAGTCGTAAGTCTTTCGCGCTCAGCCGTCCCCTAACACGTCGCTGCACCGAACGTCTCAGGGCGGCAACGCTTTGCGTCGTTATTCACGTCCGTCCTCGCCCTGAGCCGTCGGTGAGCTTTGTCCGTTAGGCACTACGAAGCCACGTCGGTTCCGCTTTCGTCTGTTCAGACCCGCCTTCCGCGCCCGTGACCATCGCCGGGGCAGGGGAGTTCGCCGCGCCAGCCACACGCCGGCTGCCCGGAAGCGCCCGTCGTTCCCCCGGGCAGAAGACGCCCTTTCCCAGTTTCCGATGCGGGGCGCCTTGCCAGTTCGCCCGCTTGCGGCACCTTTGGGCCAGTTCGCGTCGGTTCCGTCTGCCGCGCTGGCTTGCCCGCTGCCCGCGCCTAACCCGGCGCTCGAGCGAACGCCTCTGGCCGAGCCACGCTCATCCCTTTTGCGACGCGCACCCCGGCCAGAGTCGTCGCTCAGCTTACATCCGTTAGACCGCTTCGCCTTTTCGCTGCCATGCCCAACTTCCGCGTCACCTTCA
>CAXTFX010000582.1:0-2838 GCA_964243185.1 uncultured Chthoniobacterales bacterium | reverse complement strand
TCGTGTCGGCCGGGGCGGCACCCCGCAGATGCCCCCAACGCTCCGCCCACGCCTCCGGCAGCCGCACGGGGCGCCCGGCGGGCATCTGCACGAGGGCCAGCAGTTGGCGGCAGCGCACGAGGACCTCCCCATCGGCCGGGCGCACCACGTCGAGCGCGCACCAGAAGCGGATGCGTTCCAGGCGCTCCAAGCGGGCCTCTACCCGGAGCTTGTCCCCCAGCACGCCGGGGCGCCGATAGTCAATCTCGGTGCGGACGACCACGGGGTATTGCCCCGTGCGCGCCATCGTCGCCAGGTCCATGCCGAGGTGTTCCGCCAGGAGCGTGCGGGCCGATTCGATGAAGCGCAGATACGCGATGTTGTGGACCACGGCGGCGCAGTCCGTGTCGAAGAACATCACCTGCACGTCAAAGGTCACGGAAGGCGTTTCGGCGGTCATCATCGGGTCAGGCGGCGAACAGGTCCAATTGCGGGCTGGCCGCCGTTGCTCCCTCGATCCCGGGAACCGCCGGCACGCGCGCGGCCTCAATGGTAAATGCCTGCCCGACTTCCTTTTGCGCGGCGCAGAAACATTCCAGGTCCGTCCCTCCGGTCCGTGCCCGCACCGCGCCGATGGCCAGGTCCGGGCGGTTGCAATCCTGCGAGAGGTGCCCCAGGACCGTCCGCCGCAGCCGCCCGCCGCCGGCCTCCAGCAGGCGGGCGACGACCTCGGCCGCAGCCGTGTTGGACAGGTGCCCGTGCCGGGAGGTGATGCGCTGCTTGACCGACCACGGCCGCTTGGTGTCCGCCGACAGCAGCGCCTCGTCGTGGTTGGCCTCGATGAGCAGGGTCGTCGCCTCCTTGACCCGCTCGATGACCAGCTTCGTGGCATGGCCGAGGTCCGTTAAAAAACCCAGGGCCGCCGCGCCGTGGTGAAAAACGAAGCCGACGGGTTCCGCCGCGTCGTGCGGCACGGGGAACGAACTCACCGTCAGGTCGCCGATGACAAACTCTTTGCCCCCGCCGAAGTAACGCCAGTGCGCGTGCCGGGCCAAGGCGCTCTCCGGCCCGGCGGAGTGGCGCAGGGCGTCCCCCGTCAGCCGGGTGCAGTAGAGCGGCACCGTCGGCCAGCGCCGGCAGAGGACCTCCAAGCCCCCGGCGTGATCGCCGTGCTCGTGGGTGAGGAGGATGCCGTCCAGCGCGTCCGGCTGGAGCCCGAGCGTGCCGAGCCGGTTGGTGAGTTGCTTGGCGCTGAGTCCGCCGTCCAGGAGCAGCCGGCAGCCGTCGGTGGCCACGAGGGCCGCGTTGCCGGCCGAGCCGCTGCCGAGGACGGTGAGGGTGAACATGGTGGGGAACGTGACGCGCCGCTCACCTTACGCGCGGGGGCCGCAGGGTGGAAAGGCTGTTCTGCGCGGGAATCGGGAAGACGGAGAACGACCGCGGAGGGCGGCGGCCGGGGTTCGCCGTGACCGGCGACGGGGGATTCTTCCCGCGCGTCATCCCGGTGGCCGCAAGTTTTTCTTGCCTTCCGATGACAAAATTTTGACGGGAGCGGGTGAGTCTGCTTACTCTGCGGCCTATGGGCGATAAATCACCGAAAGCCACGCAAAAACAATCCGCGCAGAAACAGGCGAAGACCAGCAGCGCGCAGCAGAAGAAGTCCGCCGCCGTGGCCGCCAAGGCGGCCCCGAAACCCGCGGCGAAACCGGGCGGCAAGAAATAAGCGGACCGAGCAGGCGGACCGACGCCGTCGGGCGGGAGCCGGCCCGGTTTCAGCGCGGGTCGTTTCCCTCGAGCCGGGGCCCCGGCGCGGGCAACGCGAGGATGCGCGCCCGCTTCGCCGGGTAGTCCAGCGCGTGGAAGGTCCGCAGCTCCTCCAGCCGGCGGACGTCGTTGAGCGCGTCCAGAAAGCGGGTGTAACGCGCGGCCAGGCGCGTGGTTTCCAGGTAACGGCCGCGCAGGTTTGGGTCGGCGTAGGCGTGGGGGTCGTGCCGGGCGAACAGGTGGAAACGCAGCCAGCGGCGGTCGTCGTCGGAGATTTTTCCCGGCCGCCGGAAGAAGGCGACGAATAACAGCAGCACCAGGTAGGTGTCCACCCCGGCCTGGAGCTCCAGGTTGCGGGCAAACCCCTCGTCCGCGATGGCCGTCTGCCCCCGCTGGAACGCGAGCGCGGCGTGCAGGGCGTGGTTGATCTCCTCCACGAAGGCGATGAGCGCGCGGACGTTCTCCGCGTGCAATCCCGCGCGCGGGTCGTGCCGCTCCAACTGCTCGATCAGCCGGGCGGAGTAGTAGATGCCCACCCGCAGCCGTCCGTCCGGCGCCCGGCGCAGAAACGTGCGCGCCAGCTCGCTCAACTCCCGCGCCTGCGCCCCGGCCAGACGGGAAAGCTGCCCGCAGCGGCGCCGGTCAATGAGGCAATCCTCCAGGTTGATGCCGACGGCCGTATAGGTGCGCTCGAAGAGGCGTTGGATGTCGCTGAAGAGAGTCGTGGGCATGGTGCTAGGTGCAAGATACAAGATGCTAGATACAAGATGCTAGATGCAGGATGCTAGATGTAGGATGGCGGAACTTCGGAAGAGGATGCCGTTTCGCAGGTCTGGGCATCCTGCATCCCGCGTCTTGCATCCTGCATCCTGCCGCCTAGCGCCTAGCACCCGAAAACTGCCGCCCCGCCACCGTCGTCAATGTTCAACAACCGGTCGGCGAGTTGGTTAAGCGCCAGCCGGATGGCGCGGAACTGCTCGGCCAGCAACTCAAAAATCTCGGACAACTCGCAGCGCCGGGCGACGGCGTGGCCCTCCTCGACGCGGTAGTTGGTTCTGCCCATCTCCTCGTAGAAGCTGCAGCTCGTCGCGCCCC
>CAXTFX010000581.1:0-2838 GCA_964243185.1 uncultured Chthoniobacterales bacterium | reverse complement strand
AGCAGGCGCAGCTGGTTGTGGAGGGTGACCTCGGCCGAGGGCGACGCGCTGGCCTCGTGGAGGTATTCGGCCGACTCGCTCTGGACGATGACGCAGTCGGGCCGGTGCTTGGCGATGCGGTGCGTGCCGACGATGGAGGCGGCGACGAGGTGCTTGAGGGCGGTGATGAAGGCGCGGTCGTCCCGGAGCTGCTCGTTCCACAGGCCGTCCTTGGCGGAGAGCCGGGCGGTGACGTAGATCTCGTTGACGGGTGTGTAGTAACGCACCCACGGGTAACGTTTTGCCACGGCCTCGGCGTAATCGGCGAAGTGCAGGGGCAACTCCGGGTTCTGGAACGAGTTGCCCAGCCAGTCGGGCACCCCGAAGTGGAGTAAATCGAGGATCGGGACGATCTCCAGGCGCTGCACCTCGCGCAGGGCCTCGTCGGCGAAGCTCCAGTCGAAGCGGCCGGGACCGAGGAACGTCCGGTGAATGGGCAGCCCGTAGCGCAGGACCCGGAGGCCGAGCTGGCGGACCAGCCGCAGGTCCTCGCGCCAGCGGCGGTAGTGGCCGCACTCTTCGAGCTGGTCGCGCCGGAGCGTGCCGTGGCGGATGGTCGGGTTGGAGCACTCGATGCCGGTGGCGAACATGAAGTTGCCCGGCAGGCCGGTGGGCAGCCCGCTGCCGTCCTTGCCGCCGGCGCCGCCGTGCTGGTCGCCGGCGAAGTCGGTGGCGCTGTTGGCCGCTTCGAGGAGGTCGAGAAAGGCTTGGCTCATGGTTGGGGGGCGGCGGCGGCGGCCAGGAAACGGTCGGCGGTCCGCAGGGACAGCGCCATGATGGTCAGGGCCGGGTTGGCGGCGAGCGCGGAGGGAAACACGGAGTTGTCGCAGATGAACAGCCCCGGCACGTCCCAGGCGCGGCCGTCGGCGTTCACGACGCTGTCGGCGGGCTTCGCGCCCATGCGGCAGGTGCCGATGACGTGGGCGTAGCGGGGAAACGCCCACGGCTGCCGCGCGCCGGCGGCGGACCAGATTTCCCGCATCCGCCGCTCGGCGTGCGCGGTCAGGCGGCGCTCGTTCCCGCCGGCGGTGAAGTGGACGCGCGGCTTGGGCAAGCCGCGCGCGTCCCGCTCGTCGCTCAGTTCCAGGAAGTTGCCGGCGGAGGGCAAACAGTCGCCGAGGATGTTGATGCCGGCGACGTGGTTGTAATTTTGTAAACGGGCGCCCAGCGCCGCCCCGAACGGCGCCCCCGGCGAGCGCGCGAGCTGCGAGGCGTAGGTCACGGGCATGACGCCAATGGATTGCAGCAGGTAGCCGCCGGCGAAGTCCGCGTCCGCCGGCCGGTGCGTGTCCTCGGAGATCAGGCCGCCGGGGATGCCCTTGAAGGGGCGCGTTTCCTCCTCGAATTCCGCCCAGAGCTGGACGCCCGTGTGCGCCATGAAGTTGCGCCCGACCTGCCCGCTCCCGTTCGCCAAGCCATCGTTGAGCAGCAGCAGCCGCGGGGTTTCCACCGCCCCGGCGCAGAGGAAGACGTGCCGGCAACGCTGGCGGTGCTCCTGGCCCGCCTGCGCGTAGATCACCGCGCAGACCCGGCCCTGCGCGTCCCGCTCGATCCGGGTCACGAACGCTTCCGGGCGGATTTCCGCGCCCGCCGCCAGCGCCAGCGGGATGAACACGACGTCCACGCTGGCCTTGGCCCCCGTCGAGCAGCCCGCCTGGCAGAAGCCGCGGTTGGTGCAGGCGGGACGTTGGCCAATGCCGGGTTGGAAGTAGGGGGCCGAGAGCGCGGCGTTGGCCGCCGGGGCGGTGCGGATGCCCAGGGCGGCGCAGGCCCGTTGCATGAGCTGGGCGGCGGCGTTGAGCGGCAGCGGCGCCAGCGGGTAGCCCCGGCGGCGCGGCGGGCCCCAGGGATACGGGGAGCAGCCGCTGATGCCGAGCAGGGTCTCCAGCTCGTCGAAATACGGCTCCAGTTCCCCGTAGCCGAGGGGCCAGTCGCGGCCGACCCCGAAGTCGCGGGACAACCGGAAATCGTCCGGCTGCGGCCGGGGCGTGTAGGCGGTGTAATGGAGCGTGGAGCCGCCGACGCCGAGGCCCGAGTTGTTGTTGCCAAACGCCAGCGGGTCCCCGCCGGCCGAGAGGCGCTCGTCGGTCCAGAACAGTTTGGCTTGGGCCACCTCGTCCGTGGCGAACTCCCGCGCCGGGTCCCACCACTTCCCCGCCTCCAGGGCGACGACCTTTAACCCCGCCTGCGCCAGCCGCGCCAGCAGCGGCCCGCCGCCCGCGCCGGTGCCAACCACCACGGCGTCCACGACCTCGGCGGGCGGATAACGGTGCATCGTCGGCGGCGCGGGGGGCGCTTCCCGGCGCGCGGTCGGCGCCGGCAGCGTCGCGGGCAGGGAAAACTGCGCCGCTCCCGCCGCCGGCTCCCACGCCTCGCGCTCGTTCAGACCGATCTGCCGCCAGCCAGCCGCGTCGGCGAAGCCCGCGTAGCCGACGCGCTCCTGGGCGAGCGGATGGCTGGCGTGAAGCTCCGTCACGTCCGCCAGCAGCTCCTCGAACCAGCGCCGACCGTCCAACGCCCGCCAGGTCGGGCCGGCCGCCTCGCCGCGCTGCACCGCCGCGAGGACGTGGTCTTGCCGCGCGGGGTTGAGATCAGCAAACGCCTGGCCCCCGGCGAGTTCCGCGCTCTCGTCCAGGCCGCGCAGCCCGCGCCGCAGCGCCTCGCCGTCCGGGGGCAGGTCGTCGTAGCGCCAGCCGTTGCCGCGCCCCGCGGATTGGCGTTGGTCAATCCCGTGGGCCGCCGCCGACCCTGACCGCGGCGAGCCCGGCGGCAGCAGCCGCGCGCAGAGCGCCGCGAGGG
>CAXTFX010000580.1:0-2838 GCA_964243185.1 uncultured Chthoniobacterales bacterium | reverse complement strand
GTGGACACCGCCGTGGAGGCGATGAAGCGCGGGGCCTACGACTTCGTCACCAAACCCGTCAACCTCGACCGGCTGGAGGTGCTCATCCGCCGGGCGTTGCGCTCGCGCGAGGTGGAGGGCGAGGTCGTCGAGCTCCGCCAGCAGGCCGAGCGCGACCGGCGCACGGGGCTGGACGCGCTGATCGGCCGCTCGGCGGTGATGGAGGCCGTGTTCGACACCGTCCGGCAGGTGGCGCCCTCGCGGGCCACGGTGCTCATCGAGGGGGAGAGCGGCACGGGCAAGGAGCTCGTCGCCTGCGCCTTGCACAACCTCTCCAACCGCGCCAAGGCCAGGTTCGTCCCGGTTCACTGCGCGGCGTTCAACCCGCAGTTGTTGGAGAGTGAGCTCTTCGGCCACGAGCGCGGGGCGTTCACGGGGGCGACGGAGCGGCGGGCCGGGCGCTTCGAGCAGGCGGACGGGGGGACCATTTTCCTGGACGAGATCGGCGAGATTGACGCCACCGTGCAGGTGAAACTCCTGCGGGTGCTGGGCGAGCGCTCCTACGAGCGCGTCGGCGGCAACCAGCCGCTGACCACCGACGCCCGGCTGGTGGCGGCGACCAACAAGGACCTGGAAGCGATGGTCGGGGAGGGAAAGTTCCGCGACGACCTGTTCTACCGGCTGGCTGTCGTGCGTATCCTGCTGCCGCCGTTGCGCGAGCGGCCGGAGGACATCCCGCTCCTGGTGCAGGCGTTCCTGAAACAATCCGCCCTGGAGAACGAGAAGCCCGCGCGGGAGTTCACGGCCGACGCCCTGAGCCGGCTCCTGGAGTTCCCCTGGCCCGGCAACGTGCGCCAGCTCCGCGCGGCGGTGGATCACGGCGTCGTCCTGGCCCAGGGCGCGAAGATCACCCTGCGCGACCTGCCCGCGGGCGTCCGGGCGTGGGCGCCGGGGGGGGGCCCGGCGGTCAACGGCTGGAAAACCCCGCCGCTACCTCCTCCGACCGCCGCCGCCGCGGCGACGCTCCCGGGGGCGGCGGACGGACCGCTGAACCGGCGGCGGAACGAGTTCCTGCTCATCCAGCGCGCCCTGGACGAGTGCCGCGGCAACGTCACCCGCGCGGCGGAGAAGCTGGGCGTCTCCCGGCGCACGCTCCACCGCAAGCTCAACGAGATGCGGGCGGAGACCGCTACGCGGAGTGACGAGTGATGGCAGGGGGGAGTGCCGGAAGCGTGCGCCCTCCGCACTGGTCAACGCGCGATCAGCTCCGGACCTCGTCCCGCGTCATTCCGCGAAGCGGCTTGCCGCCCCGGCGCCGATGCGCTCCACTCTCGCGCCGGTTGCCCGCTCCCCGTTGTCCCCATGTCCGCCGACCGATTTTCCCTGCAAAATCTCATCCACACCCTGGAACAGGGCCGGCTGCGCCTGGTCGTCTGGTGGGCGGTGACCCTGGCCGCGACGGTGGCGCTGGCCCTGGCCTACCTGGGGGCGCTGCCGCTGGTGCCGTGGGCGTTCCGGGGCTTCTCGCGGGCGGAGGCCATGGACCAGGCGCAGGTTTCCCGGGAGCTGGCGCGGGGCAACGGGTTCTCCACGAAATGCCTGCGTCCGCTGGAGATCTGGATGCTCGAGCGCCACCGCGGGGCGGCGCCGCGGGCGGGGGAGCGCACGCCGGAGCTGTTCCACGCGCCGCTGGGGCCGGCGGTGAACTCCGTGGTGCTGCGCCGCTTCGGGGAGAAGGCCAGCTACGCGCAGGGCGAGTTCGTCCACCCCGGCGAGCGGGCCATCGCGGGGTTGGCGATGCTGTGCTTCGCGGGGGCCGTCGGGCTGAACTACCTGACCCTGCGCCGGCTGTTCGACGACCGGCTGGCGCTGCTGGCATCGGGGCTGGTGCTCCTCAGCGACGGCTTCTGGCAATGGACGCTGACGGGGCTGCCGCAGATGCTGATGCTGCTGCTCTTCAGCGGGGCGCTGCTGGCCCTGGCGCGGGCGATCTCCGCGCGGCTGGTTGGGGTGCCCGGCCGGGCGCTGGGCTGGCTGGCGCTGACCGGGTTGCTGCTCGGGCTCGTCACCCTGGCGCACGGGCTGGGGGTCTGGTTGTGCGTGGGCGCGGTGGTCTTCGTGGCGCTGTGGTTCCGGCCGCGCTCCCTGGCGGCGCTGGCGCTGGCGGTGCCCTTCGTCCTCGTGGTGGCACCGTGGCTGGTGCGGAACTACTCGTTGACGGGCAACCCGTTCGGCCTGGCCGGCTACGCCATCCTCGACGGGGTCGGCGGCTCGACCGCGGCGCGGATGCGCGGGCTGGACCCGCTGACGGCGGGCATTTCCCCGCTTTACCTGCGCGCGAAGCTGATGGGGGGCATCGTGGCCCAGCTCGGCGCCGGGGTGGGGCGGACGGGCGGCGGTGGGTTCCTGGCGTTGGGGTTCTTCCTGGCGTTGCTCTACCCCTTCCGCAAGCCGGAGACCTCCACGCTGCGCTGGGCGCTGGCGGCCATGTGGGCAGCGGCGGTGTTCGGCATGGCCCTCCTGGGCTGGGAGGACCACGACCCGCTGGCGCCCGGGAACCTGCACGTGCTGTTCGTGCCGTTGATGCTGGCCTACGGGCTGGCCCTGGTCCTGGTGCTCTTCGGCCGGCTGCCGGTGTCGGGCGTGCCGCTGTGGCGGGTGGCGTTCCTGTTGGGCCTCTACCTCGTGACCGCGCTGCCGATGGTCACGTCCCTGACCATCCGGTCGCCTTCGCTGGTGCAGTATCCGCCGTATTTCCCCGCGGCCATCGTCCGGCTCAACGCCTGGACGGATCCGGCTGAGATCACCGGGTCAGACATCCCCTGGGCGGTGGCGTGGTATGCGGACCGACCCTCCCTG
>CAXTFX010000579.1:0-2847 GCA_964243185.1 uncultured Chthoniobacterales bacterium | reverse complement strand
CCCTTCAGCCGCTACGCCGCCGCCAGCCAGTTCAACATCGGCATGGCCCGCGAGCGCAGCCAGGAGCTGCGTGACGCCGTGGCTTCCTACCAGACCGTGGTGGACAAATACCCGACGGACCCGGCCGCCGCCGACGCGCTCTACCAGATCGGCTTCGTCTGGCTGGCGATCTCCAAGAGCGGCTCCTACGACCGCAACGCCACCGTCCACGCGCGGGAAAGCTTCGAGGACTTCCTCTCGGCCTACCCCAACCACGAGAAAGCAGCCCAGGCCAAGGAGAATCTCGCCAGCCTCGGCGTCCAGCAGACCGGCGGCGCCTTCCGGATCGCCAGGTATTACGACAAGCAGAAGCAATACAAGGCGGCCATCATTTACTACAACGACGTCATCCGGCAGAACCCCAACTCCAAGGAAAGCGAGCAGGCCAAGCAGCGCCTCGTGGCCCTGCGCCAGAAGTTCGGCAACGCTGAGGTGGATAAGGTCCTGAACCCCACGGCCCCGGCCGCTCCCACCGCGACCGCCGCCGCGGGCGCCAAGCCCGCGGACCCCCGCCTCCAAGCCCAGACGGACACGGCCAAGCGCCCGGACTACAACGGCCCGGCCGTCTCCGCGCCGCTCCCGCCGCCGACGGTGCCCTCCACGGTCGGCACGGCCATCCCCGCGGGCGTGGGCCGCCCGGGCGCGGGCCGCCCGGGTTACTCCCTGCCGAACGCCGCCCCGCTCACCCTGCCCCCGGCCATCCCCGACGTTGACCAGCCCGTGATGCCCGCGCCGGACGCCGTCCCCGCCCCGGAGGCCCCGGCCCCGACCGCGCCGGAGGCGGCGGCCCCGCCCGTCGCCGCGCCGCAGCCGACGCCGTGAGGGAAAGGATGAAGGATGAATTATGAAGGATGAAGGCAGGCGGAAATTCCGAACGACGCTCCGCTGGTTTCGCTTCATCCTTCATCCTTCATCCTTCATCCTTCTCTGCCTCTCGGGTTGCGCCGGCTATACGCTCGGGCCAGCCAAGCCGGAGTTCCTGAGCAACGTGCACCGGCTGGCCGTGCCGGCGTTCCGCAACAACACGCTGCTGCCCCGCATGGAGTCCCTGGTGGCGACCACCGTGATCCGCCAACTCCAGCAGGACGGCACCTACCAGGTGGTCAACGAGGATGCCGCGGATGCCGTGCTGATCGGCACCGTCGAGAAAGTCACCCGCACCCCGGCGCGTTCGGTGCGCGGCAACGTGCTGCTCACGCGCGAGTTCACCCTGACCCTGGGGATCAGGTATCAACTCATCGAACGGGGCACGAACAAGGTGCTCGACACCGGCCGGGTGGACGGACAGACGAACTTCTTCGTCGGCGGCGACGTGCAGCAGGACGAGCGCCAGGCCATTCCCCTGGCCGCCGAGCGCGCCGCCGTGCGGTTGACCAGCCAGTTGACGGAAGGGTTTTAGGAAGTGGGAAGGCGGAAGTGGGAAGTTCAGAGTTTCGGAGGGGAACGCCGTTTTCGATTCTCTGACTTCCCACTTCCGCCTTCCCACTCCCCACTTTCCCAGATGCTCTTCCTCGTGCCCACGCCCATCGGCAACCTCGCCGACATCACGTTGCGGGCGCTGGAAACGTTGCGGACGGCGGACGTGATCGCGGCGGAGGACACGCGGCATTCCCTGATCTTGCTGCGTCACCACGGGGTCGCGGGCAAGCCGCTCGTTTCCTTTCACGAGCACAACGAGGCGCGACGCACGGCTGAACTCATCGAGCGGTTGCGGGCGGGGGAAACCGTCGCGGTCATCACGGACGCCGGGATGCCGGGCGTGTCCGACCCCGGCGCCCGGCTGGTGCGCGCGTGCATTGCGGAGGGGTTGCCCTACACGGTGCTGCCGGGCGCGAGCGCGGTGCCCGTGGCGCTCATCGGCAGCGGGTTGGCGGCGGACCGATTTTACTACGGCGGCTTCCTGCCCCCGAAGAGCGGCGGCCGGGCCCGCGAGTTGGGCGCCGCCGTGGGGCGGGGGGAAACGAGCGTGTTCTTCGAGTCCCCCCATCGGCTCGTCCGCACGCTGGAGGTGCTGGCCGAAGTGGCGCCGGAGCGGCAGGTGTGCGTGGCGCGGGAGCTGTCAAAGAAATTCGAGGAGTTTCGCCGCGGCCTGCCGGGCGAGTTGCTGGCCCATTACGCGGCCCACCCGCCCAAGGGCGAGATCACGCTGGTCGTCGCGGGTGGCGAAGGGTGAGGGGAGCGGGGCGTTATCCGCCCCGCATCTCCCTTTGCCTTCCGGCCGGACCCGCGCCAAGTTCCCCACCTTTTTCCCCCCGGCCCGGCCATGAATATCTTCACCAACGTCCTGCTGTTTTTCCTCGTCGTCGTCAGCCTGTTGCTCGTGCTCGTCGTGCTCATGCAGCGGCCCAAGAGCGAGGGCTTGGGCGCATCCTTCGGCGGCGGCTTCACCGAGAAGGCGTTCGGGGCCGGGACGACGGACGTGCTCCAACGGTTCACGACGTGGATGGGCATCCTCTTCTTCGCGCTGGCCGCCCTGCTGGCCTACCTCTACTCGCACCTGAACCGCGGACAAACCGCCGTCGGTCGTGCGCTCTCCAGCCTGCCGGTGCCGGCCGCCACGCCGGCGGCCTCGCCCGCCGTGACGACGCCCCCCGCCGCGTCGTCTTCGCCCACGCCGGACGGTTCGCCCGCTCCGGCCGCTACCGACGCCGTGGTCGTGCCCGCACCGGCCCCGCCGGGGGTGCTGCCCGCCATGGAAACCGCCAGCACGCCCGCCGCGCCGAGCCCGTCGCCCGCGATGACCGTCGCGCCGGAGCCCTCGCCGACGGCGACCCCGGGACCGCGGCGACGCTGCTCGGGGTGGCCCTG
>CAXTFX010000578.1:0-2851 GCA_964243185.1 uncultured Chthoniobacterales bacterium | reverse complement strand
CGACACCCTCGTCACCGTCACCGACCCCGGCACCGGCCTGCCCATCGCGCTGCACGCCTACGACGTAGGCACCTCCCGCTCCTTCGACTTCGACAACGACGGTTTCGCCGACGCCATCTTCACCTCCTCCATCCCCGACCAGGTCGTCCTCGTCTTCGGCAAGAACCCCCTTGGCCCCAACGCCGGCCCGAACATCCCCTCCCAGGTCAGCCAGCTCGCGCTCGGCCCCTCCTTCGACCCGAGCCGGACCATCTTCCTGAACTCCCCGGTCAACCCCGAGGCCGTCGTCGTCGGCGACTTCAACGCCGACGGCCGGCCCGACGTGGCCGTGGCCAGCGGCTCCGCGGCGAACTTCGGCGGCATCAGCGTCTTCCTCAACCAGATCGGCGACACCCTGCGGAACCCGACCAACGTTCCCTCCTTCACGGGCAACCCGCTGGGCAACCACCCCTTCAGCGACGCGCTCACCACCACGATCCCGACCCTGGCCGAGTTCGGCTACCTCAAGAGCCCCGTCGCCATCCGCAACCTCGTCGTGGGCGACTTCAACGGTGACGGCGTCCTCGACCTCGCCTACCTCGGCGTTTACCAGTTCCGCAACGTCAGCGTCGTCACCCCGCAGAACCAGCTCACCGTCCTCTTCGGTGACACTGATTCCGAGAACCCCTACGGCAACGGGCACTTCTACGCCAACGCGGCGCTGCCCACCGACGCCGTGCCCATCAAGGTCCAGACGGGCCTGGTCACCAACGCCGTCAGCGTGGCCCTGCCCATCGTCCAGGCCACCGCCGCCTTCAACACCGGCGCCGCCCCTGCCGCCACTGCGCGCACGGACACCAGCAGCCCCGCGCTGCCCCCGGCCGCGGGCGGGACCGTTAACCTCGGCCAGCACGATTCCCTTTTCGCGGGCGTCACCGGCCTCGGCGACCTGTCCAAGTCCATCACCGAATACGCCGTCAACTTCAACCCCGGCAACGTCCCCAACACGACCGGCGTCAGCGCCCACCAGCCCTTCAGCGCGCTCCTCGGCTCGGACATCCTCCGCGCCGGCATCTCCGGGGCCACCGTCGCCAGCGGGGGCACCGCCGTCACCGGCAGCCTCACCCTGCCGACCTTGATCAGCCTCGGCCAGGTGGACACCAACCGCGGCCCCATGACGACCCCGACCGACGTGGTCCTGCTCGACTTCAGCCTCCAGGACTTCAACCGCGACGGGCGCGCGGACCTCGTGGTCCTCAGCGACCAGCCCGTGCAGTTCCTCACGGCCCTGACCGGCGCCGGTGATACGGGCACGGGCAACCCCGGCAACCCCGTCACGCCGGCCTCGACCTCTTTCGTCCTGACCGTCACCTCCGACCAGAACTTCGGCATCAACGACGCCGGCCTCAAACTCAACAACAACGGCAACGTCCGCGCCATCCGCCCGGCCGACGAAACCGCCACGTCCCAGGCTAACCTGCTCGCCGGGTTCACTCTGCCCAACGCGCCCGCCGACCCCTCGACGGTCCAGACCGGCAGGTTCGCCCCCGCGGCCATCATGGGAGGAAACCCCAACTACCAGAACTTCGGCGGCTCCGAGAACTTCAACCTGGCAACTGTCACCCTGCCGACCCAGGGCAACGACCGCACCGTCATTTCCTTCGACCAGGTGCGCTCCCGGACCGACCCGACGGCCGCCCTCAACTCGGGCTTCGAGGCGCTCTTCCCCTCGCGCGGCACCGTCTTCCGCGGCCAGGTCGGGTTCGCCTTCAGCAGCGGCGTGACCGCGGATGCCAACCTCACCGCCAACGGCGTCCAGATCTCCGCGGGCGACGGCGGCAGCGCCCTCACCGGCAACGGCGGCCGGGGCGGCACCGTCGGCGCCACCCTGAGCGCGGGCGGCACGGCCGGCCCCGTCGGCAGCGTGAACATCATCCTGCCCGCCTTTCCCGACTACCTGGGCGCCGTTTACCTGAACGGCGGCAACGGCGGCAGCGGCTTCGGCAGCGGCGGCATCGGCGGCGACGTCACCGGCGACACCGTGCGTTTCACCCCGGCGGCTGGGACCCTCGCCACCCGCGCCTTCGTGCAGGCGGGCGACGGCGGCGCCGGCGTGGCCGGGACCGGCGGGCGCGGCGGCGACATCACCCAGACGGTGATCTCCCGGGCGTTCGACTACATCGCCGGCGACGGCGGCGCCGGCATGACCGGCGGGCGCGGCGGCAACGTGGTCGGCAACACCCTGAATGTCCCGGACACCGCGACCACCGTGGTCCGGGTCACCGCCGGGGACGGCGGGTTGGGCAGCATCAACGGCGGGGACGGCGGGGGAATCCTGAACTTCCGGCCCCAGTTCCAGGCCATCATCGGCGGGGTCGGCGACGCCCTGACCTACACCGCCGGCGCCGGCGGCAACGGCGGCGGCGGCACCGGCGGCCGGGGGGGCGACGTGCTCAACTCCAGCCCCGACACGGCCGTGAACTTCCTGTCCAACTCGATCACCATCACCGCCGGCCCGGGCGGCAGCGGCCTGCTCGGCGGGCGCGGCGGCGGGGTGAACACCTTCGTCAACAGCCCCACCACCCAGTCCGCCGTGCCCACTTCCGTCACTGTCCTCGGCGGGGACGGCGGCGTCGGCATCAACCAGCGCGGCGGTCTCGGCGGCACCGTCCAGAGCATCAACGTCACCGCCTCCGGGCTGGTGGACACCCAGACGAACAACCTCAACGTCCTCAACCGCGCCATCGCCGGCGCGGGTGGGGCTTCCTTCGGCCAGGACGGCGGCGCCGGCGGGGCGATCCTCGCCGTCAACCTCACCTCCAGCTCCCAGCCCGTCGCCGCCGCCAGCGGGGCAGGCGGCGCGGGCCTCCTC
>CAXTFX010000577.1:0-2861 GCA_964243185.1 uncultured Chthoniobacterales bacterium | reverse complement strand
ACCCCTCGCCGCGCCCGCCCTCGCCCGCGGCGGCGGCGGGGCTGGAGGTCCTGCGGCGGCGGGTCCGCAACATCGCACGGGCCGGCCGGCTGCGGACCAGCGAGGCGCGCGCGGTCGCCCTGCTGCACGCGGCGGGCACCGGCACGGTGCTCACCCTCATCGGCCAGCCGGAGGGCCAGCGCGACGCCGGGCTGTCGGGGGCCGCGCGCGAGGCGGTCCTCGCTGCCATCCTCACCGGCGAGGGGACCCCGGCGGGCGCGGACGAGCCGGGCCCGAGGGTGGCGGCCGCGACGTTGCGGGCCTCCCTGGACGGGGTTTCCATCCTCACCGGGGGAGAGAAACACCTGCTGGGGGAGCTGCTCGACCGCATCGCCAACGGCGATTAAGACCCGTCAGAGAAGGAGTCGAAGGAGAAACTGGGGTCCCGGTAACAGGTGGACGTGAAACAAGGAAGCGACCTTGCGGTTGGTCCCGGAGCGCGTCCGCACCTGCCGGGCTTCGCCTGCCCGAGCATCGCGGTCATCCTGGCCAACAACCCGCGGCCAGGCTGAGAAAACGCCCTGGCACCGCCGCGTGGCGGCCCAACGGCAAGCCCCGGTTTGCCGTCCGAACGTCCGCCGGCCCGACCCCCCGGGCCCGGCCGTGGCAAGAAGATCGTTCCGGGTGTCAGTCTTGCCAAAGGGACTGGCCGCGAACAAGGTGGCCCCGATGCAAGCGCGCACCGCGGACCGAACGAGGAACCCTTCCCGCGTGGGCGGCTCCGCCCTTTCACCAGGCGGATGGGCCTGGTGCTGGCTCGGGCTGTGCCTGTTGCTCGCCGGTGGCAACGTCACGCCCCGGGCGTGGGCGCTGGACCCGGCGCGGCCGTTGGCCCAATACCCCAGCCGGCTCTGGCGCTCGGCCGACGGTCTGCCGCAGGACTCGGTGCTGCGAGCGCTCCCGACGCGCGACGGCTACCTCTGGGCCGCTACTGAAGAGGGCCTGGCGCGCTTCGACGGCGTGCGCTTCACCGTCCTGGACACCCGCACCCGGCCGGAGATGCCCGCCAATCTCGTCCTGGCCTTGGCGGAGGACGCCCGCGGCCGGCTCTGGTTCGGCACCTCCGCCGGTTTGGGCTGTCTGGAAACCGACGGGCGCATCCGCACCTGGACCGTGGCCGACGGCCTGCCCAACGCCACCGTCGGCCACCTCGCCGTGGACCCGACGGGCGACGCCCTGTGGGTGGGCACGCGCGGCGGCTTGGCCCGGATGACGTTCGCGGACGGTCGCTTCGAGGTGTTCCGGCAGGCCGACGGGCTGGGCGACAACGCCGTCTGGGCGCTCGGGTGCGACCGGACCGGCCGGGTCTGGGTGGGCACCACCGGTGGTCTCAGCGTGCGCGAGCCGGGCGGCGGGGGGCGTTTCCGGCGGTTCACCCAGGAGGACGGGCTGCCGCGCAACGTCGTGGTGGCCGTGGCGGAAGACGCCAACGGGGGAATCTGGGTCGGCACCGGCGGGGGGCTGGCGCGGCGGGAGGGGGAACGCTTCGTCTTCGTGCCGACCACGGAGGACGGCCGCGGGGAGTTCGTCTCCTCGCTTCATGGCGACCGCGAGGGCTTCCTCTGGATCGGCGGGGACAGCGCCGTCCGCCGGCTGCGCGTCGCCGATGGCCGCCTGGAACACCTGCCGGCCGAGAGCCGTGGACCCGGCCAGAGTTGCTACGACATCCAGGAGGACCGGGAGGGCAACGTCTGGCTGGCCCTTTACGCCGAGGGTGCGCTGGTGCAGTTGCGCGACGGCCGGTTCTCCAACCTCACCCCGCGCGACGGCCTCCCGGCCCCCTACGTTTGGAGCCTGGCGACGGACGGATCGGGCACTCTCTGGGCCGGCACCGCCGGTGGGCTGGGCCGGTTCCGCGACGGGCAGCGCCTGGGGCTCGACGTGCCCGAGCGCCGCGCGCGCGCGGCCGTGCACGTCCTGTGCGTGGACCGGCGCGAACCGGGCGGCGTGTGGTTCGCCACGCGCGACCAGGAGTTGGGTCACGCCACCGCCGATGGGCGCACGGAGTGGTTTGACGGGTTGCCCTTGGAAGTGAACTGCCTGTGGCAAGACGCCGCCGGCGACCTCTGGGCCGGCACCTCGGAGGGCCTCCGCCGCTGGCGCGGGGGTCGCCTGGAGCCACCGCCGCCGGACAGCGCCCTGGCCGCCGTGGCCGGCCTGAACCTGAAAACGACCCTCACCGACCGCGCCGGCAACCTCTGGCTGGGCACGCGCACCGAAGGCGTGGTGCGCCTGGCTCCCGACGGGCAGGTGACCCGCTGGGGCAGCACGGAGGACCGGGTGCTCGACCAGGTGATGGTGTTCCACGAGGACGTTGAAAACGGCTGCCTGTGGATCGGCACGCTCGGCGGCGGGCTGCTGCGCTGGCGGGACGGCGTCTTGCGCGCCTGCACGGAGCGCGACGGGTTGTTCGACCGCAACGTCTTCTGGCTGGAGGAGGACGCGGCCGGCGATTTCTGGATGACGTGCAACCGCGGGCTCTTCCGCGTGCCCAAGCGCCAGCTCCACGACTGGGCCGAGGGTCGCCGGGCGCGGGTGGAGTGCGCCGCTTATACCACCGCCGACGGCCTGTGCAGCGCGGAGGGCAACGGTGGTGGCTCGCCCTCCGGCTGCCGCACGCCTGACGGCCGGCTCTGGTTTGCCACTCCCAAGGGGGCCATCGTGGTCGAGCCGGACCGCACCGACGGGGCCGCCCCCGCCGCCGACCCGCCGGCCGTGCGCGTGGAAACGGTCTTGGCGAACGGCCGCGACCTCCGCGCCCCATTGTCCGGTTCGGGGCTGACGCTGCCGCCGGGCACGGAGCGGCTGGAGTTTGCCTACAC
>CAXTFX010000576.1:0-2864 GCA_964243185.1 uncultured Chthoniobacterales bacterium | reverse complement strand
GCCGTTACCATCTTCCCGCGGAAAACTTCCTGGAGATCATCGCGGGCTGCGAGATGGACGTGGCGCCGGCCGACTACGCGACGTGGGCGGACCTGCGCGCCTATTGTCACCGCGTGGCGAGCTGCGTGGGGCTAGTATCGGTGGAGATCTTCGGCTCCCGCCCGGAGCACCGGGAGGCCGTGCGCCGTTACGCCGTGGACCTCGGGCTGGCGTTGCAGTTGACCAACATCATCCGCGACGTGGGCAAGGACCTCGCCAACGGCGGCCGGGTTTACCTTCCCACCGCGGACCTGGCCCGCTTCGGCCTGAGCGCGTCGGACCTGCGGGCGAAAACGGCGGACCCCGGCCGGCTGGCCGAACTCCTGCGCTTCGAGGCGGAACGGGCCGAAAGCCTCTATGCCGCCGCCCGCGCCGCGCTGCCGCCGGCGGAGCGGGGCGCGATGGTGGCCGCCGAGATCATGGGCGCGGTCTATCACCGGCTCCTGCGCCGGATGCGGCGGGACGGATTCCGTGTGCTCACCCGTGATTACCGCCTGGGCAAGCCGGCCAAGCTGTGGACAATGCTCCGGGCAACGCTGGCCAACCGAATTCCGCGTTGAACAACCGCGACCCGCGCTGCGTCCGAACGTTTCTACTCTCAACCCACATGAACCAACCCCATTTCCTGAACCTTCGCCGCCCCTCCCCGCTCACCTGCCTCGGCGCGGGGGCGCTGTCCCTCCTCGCCACCCTCGGCCTCTCCGGCTGCGACACTGCCACGGGTCAGGGCGCGGGCATCGGCGCGGCCAGCGGCGCCATCATCGGCGGCCTGACCGGCTCCACGCGCAACGCCGCCATCGGCGCGGCGGCCGGGGCGGGCGCGGGCGCGCTGATCGGCTCCCAGGTGGACCGCGACCGGCAGCCGGAAGCCTACGCCCGCCGGCGCGATTACCCGCTGGGCACCTCCGGCGGCCCCGGCATCACGATCTCCCCGTATTCACCCTACAACGCCATCGAGACCCGCGGCATCCCGCACGGGGCGCTGGTAAACGACCCGAGCTGCAACCGGATCTTCGTCAAACCCTGACCCCCGAAAAACGAAGGAGGGCGCGGACCGCTTTGGTGCGGTCCGCGCCCTCTCTTTTGCGTGGAACGCCGTCAGGCCCCCGGCGTGCGGTTGGTGCCTGACCCGCCGTGGAACTCGTCCGGGCCGTCCGCGGGGGATTTGCCGGAGCCGTTCTCCAACTCGGGGGTGGCGACGCGGCCCGTCGGGGCGGTCAACCGGTCGCTGCCGGCGAACGGGCTGAACACCCGGCGGATCAGCGCGGTGACGCCGCTCTCGGAGGCGATGAGTTCGTCTTCCGCCTCGCGCACTGCCTTTTCCCACACAGGGGAGAAGCCCGGCGCGGTCTGGTTGAGGATGCGGACCGCCTTGTCGTAGATGAACAACATCCGCAACTCGTTGCGACCCGGCTTGCCCTGCCATTCCTTGATGGAGACGCGCAGGTTCTCGTTCTGCTGGCGGAGGAGCTCGGTTTCCTTACGCAGGGCGTTGTTGCCCTTGGCGGTAATCTCCATCTGGGTGTTGAGGTGCTCGCGTAGCTTATGCACCTCGCGGCCGAGCTCTCGCTTCTTGGCGACGTTGAGATACCAGGCCAGTGCGGTGAAGAACAGGCCGACGAGCAGGCCCCAGGTGAAGGGGTTCGTGAAGAGGGCGTGGAGCGTATCGTTCATGGTTGGAGTTACGGGGATAAGAATCGGTTAACAAGAGGTCGGCACGCGCCCGGCAAGTTTAACTCCGTGCGGCAGGGCCCCGGCAACGAAGTTCAGGCAATCCACGGCCCCCTGCGGCTTGCCCGGCAGGGCCACGACGAGGGCGCGCTCGACGACGGCGGCCATCGCGCGGCTCAGGATGGCGTTGGGCGTGAGCCGCATGGACTCCGCGCGCATGACCTCCCCGAAGCCGGGCAGCTCCACGCGCATCAGCCCGCGGATGGCCTCCGGGGTCACGTCGCGCGGGGCGATGCCGGTGCCGCCGGTCGTTAAAATTAACCCGCAGCCCTGGGCGCAGAAGGCGCGGATGGCCTCGCGGATGCAGGTCTCATCGTCCGGCACGACGGCCTCGGCGAGGACTTCCCAGCCGCGCCGGCCGGCCTCTGCGCGGAGGGCGGGGCCGCCGAGGTCCGCGTATTCGCCGGCCGCGGCGCGGTCGGACACCGTGAGGATGCCGACGGAGAAAGGGGCGGGCGACTGCATGGACGGGCGGGCACTAAACCCCGTTTTCCCCGCTCCGCAAGCCATCCGGGCCGAGGGGAATTTTGCTCTTGGATTCGAGGGTGACGTCGCCGATCCGCATCGTTTTATCCACGGCCTTGCACATGTCATAGACCGTCAGCGCGGCCACGGTCACGGCCGTGAGCGCCTCCATCTCGGCGCCCGTGCGCCCGACGGTGCGGACCTCGGCGCGGATGGCGAGGCCGTCCGCCCGGTCCGCGAAGTCCACGGCGACGTGCTGGAGCAACAACGTGTGGCAGAGCGGGATGAGCGCAGAAGTCTGCTTGGCCGCCCCGATGCCCGCCAGCCGGGCGGTGGCGAGGACGTTGCCCTTGGCGATGCGGTCGCCGTGGATGAGGGCGAGGGTCGCCGATTGGAGGGAGATGCGGCCGACGGCAACGGCGGTGCGGAAGGATTCCGGCTTGCCGGAGACGTCCACCATGCGGACTTCGCCACGTTCATCCAAGTGGGTGAGCTGGGGCGCGGACATGGACAAAGGTTCGGGGTGCGTCGGCATCGGGGAGGCCGGGGGTCGCGGGCTGTTCACCCCCCGATTGCCACCATCCGCCGGTTGGGCTGGTAGTTGTCCCGGAAATCGTGCTGCCGCGGCT
>CAXTFX010000575.1:0-2889 GCA_964243185.1 uncultured Chthoniobacterales bacterium | reverse complement strand
AATTCTCCCCGCCCAACCCGAAGTCGGCAAACTCCACCGCCTGCCCCGCCGTGGGGGCGCCGACGACGAGGGCCCCGCGCTCGTTCCGCAGGACAGCCGCGACGACCTCCGCCGCCCCGGCCGTGTCCGCGTCGGTGACGACGAGCAGGCGGCCGGGGTAGAGCGGGTCCGCGTTGGCGGTGAACAGCCGGTCCGGCGCGCCCCCGCCGGCCGCGGGCGCGGGGCGCCGCAGGGTGAACAGCGCGCGGCCCTTGGGCACCAGCCGGCGGAGCACTTCCGTGGCCAGATCGAAGGTGTCGCCCCCGCCGCCGGCCGTGGCGCGCAGGTCCAGGACGACGGCCGGGGTGCCCGCCGCGGCGAAGCCCCGCAACGCCTTGTCCACGTCCGGGAGCCGGTCCCGGTTCCAGGCGCCGAGGCGCAGGTAGCCGACGCGGTTCGGAAACGTCTCGGTGCGGAAGTCACCCGGGATCTCCTCGCGCGCGGGGGGGGCGGGCGGCTGGCCGGGCTTCGGCGGCGCGGGCAGGAGCAGGGCGCCGCGGTCCAGCCGTGTGAGCAGACCGGCGACGGTGGCGCGGGCCAGGGCGCGGTCGTCCGCGTCACCCGGGTTCACGTAGTAGGAGCGCAGGAGCTTGATGGCCTCGTTGACCTCGTCCGGGTTCAGCCCCTCGAGCACCGCGCGGGTGTCCGGCGGCCGGGGCGCGGCGACAGGTTCCTCGGCCGGGGCCGCCGGGGCGAACCGCAGGCCGAGGCAAACGGGCAGCAGCAGCAGCGAACGTCGCATGGGGGAAAGTTCGTCCGGTCAGGCCCCGATGTCGCCCCGCATCTGCTTTCCCTCGAAACGGATTTGCCCCGCCGCCGCGTAGGCCCGCGCGCGGGCGTCGGCGAGGTCGCCGCCCAGGGCCGTGACCCCGAGCACCCGACCGCCGGCGGTCAGGGTCCGACCGTCCGCGGTGCGCCTCGTGCCGGCGTGAAACAGGTGGACGTCGGGGCCAAAGTCCGCGTCGAGTCCCGCGATGGGCTTGCCCGGGTCGTAGGCGCCCGGATAACCGGCGCTGGCGAGGACCACGCAAACGGCCGGTCGCGGGTCGAACTCCAGCGGCGGCAGCCCGTCCAGCCGCCCGGACGCCGTGGCCTCCAACGCCGGGAGCAGGTCGCCACGCAGCCGGGGCAGGAGGACCTGCGTTTCCGGGTCGCCGAAGCGGGCGTTGAGCTCGAGCAACTTGGGACCATCCGCGGTGAGCATCAGACCGGGGAAGAGCAGGCCCCGGAAATCAATGTTCTCGGCGACCAGCGCGGCGGCGAGCGGGGCGAGGATTTCTGTCTCGACGCGGGCCTCGGTCGGGGCATCCAGCGGGCGGGTCGGCGGGGAAACCGTGCCCATGCCGCCGGTGTTCGGGCCGCGGTCGCCGTCGAAAATACGCTTGTGGTCCTGTGCGGCGGGGAAGGAACGCCAGTTCCCCCGGCCATCCAGGAGGACGTGCAGGGAGCATTCGCGACCGACGAGGAACTCTTCGATCACCACCCGCCGGCCCGCGTCCCCGAAGCGCCCCCGCTCCATCATGTCGCGGATGGCTTCGCGCGCCTCGCCCTCGTTTTCGGCAACGATCACGCCCTTGCCCGTAGCCAGCCCATCGGCCTTGATGACCAGCGGGAAGCCTTTCCCGGTCAAAAACCTTTGCGCTGCTGCCGCGTCCCCGAACACGCCCGCCGCGGCGGTTGGGATGCCGTGTCGGGAGAGGAATTCCTTGGTGAAAATCTTGGATGATTCCAGCCGGGCCGCGGCCCGCGTCGGACCAAAGACGGGCTGGCCGGCGGCCCCGAACGCATCGGCGACGCCCGCGGCGAGCGCGTCGTCCGGGCCAACGACGGTGAAATCAACCCCGTGCGCCCGCGCCGCGCCGAGCAAGCCGGCGGCGTCGGTGATCGCCAGCGGCAGGTTCGTCGCCCCGAGCGCCAGGGTGCCGGCGTTGCCCGGGGCGCAGAAAAGACGTTCCACGCGCGGAGATTGCGCCAGCTTCCAGGCTAGGGCGTGCTCGCGGCCACCCCCGCCGATGATGAGGAGGTTCATGGGGGATCTGAGGGTAGGGCGGGGGTCTCGCCGGCCGCAAGGGGCATCTTGCCCCGCGCCGCGCGCCCCCGGCGCGTGACGTTCTAAAATCAGGGGCGGCGCCCTGGTTTCGTCCCGGCGGGCAAGATGCCTCCGGGGGCGGGCGAGACCCCCGCCCTACCCGGGATCTGCCGTGGTCTCCTTCAGGGGCTTTCCTCAGCGCCGTTTTAGGGCCGAGCGCATCCCGCCGCCGCCCATGCGGCCCATCATCTTTTTCATCTTGCCCATGTTCTTCATCATCTTGCGCATCTGCTGGAAGCGTTGCAGCAATTCGTTGACCTCTGTGACGCTGGTCCCGCTGCCAGCGGCGATACGGCGGCGACGGCGAGCATCAAGCAGGTCGGGTTTGCGGCGCTCCTTGCCGGTCATGGAAAGCACGATGGCCTCGGCACGCTTGAGTTCCTTGCCGTCGGTAGGTAGGTCCTTGATCTGGCTCATGCCCGGGAGCATGCCCAGGATGTTTTCTAGGGGACCGAGCTTCTTCATGAAGCGCATCTGGTTGAGGAAATCCTCGAAGTTGAAGCTGGCGGTGCGCAGCTTTTCCTCCATCCGCTTCGCGTCTTCCTCGTCGATGGCTTCCGCGGCTTTTTCGACAAGGCCGACGATGTCGCCCATGCCGAGGATGCGCCCGGCCAGACGTTCGGGATAAAACGTCTCGAACTGGTCAAGCTTCTCGCCAACGCCGGCGAACTTAATGGGTCGATGCGTGACCTCGCGCATTGACAGCGCCGCGCCGCCACGGGCGTCGCCATCGAGCTTGGTCAACACCAAGCCCGTAACCC